>JBAPWU010000062.1:0-46860 GCA_049283855.1 Kineosporiaceae bacterium | reverse complement strand
AGCCCCGGTTCGGCCGCCGCCACCAGCGCCTCGATCACGGCGGCGGGCTCGAGCCCCGTCTCCGGGACCGGACCGCCGAATGCGGCACGCAGCCGGCCGAGGTCGACCGGAGACGTCACCGTGCGTGCCGGCAGACCGGCTAGGAACTGCCGGCCGTGGTGGGCAGCCAGAGCGGCAGCGTCGACGTGCGTGGGACCTGACACGGAACCTCCTGTGAGCCGGCGGGTGATACGCCAGGGTGTGGATCGGCCCGTCGAATCTATTGCGCCCCACGCGGGGACAGGCCGCGGTGCAGCGTCGGGTCAGACGCCTGGAGGGCGAAGGAGGGCGAAGAAGGGCGAAGGAGGGCGCGACACTAGAGCCCTTCCAGGGCAGCGAACCGGATGGTCAGCGCGGCCGCGGGGGAGAAGGGCTTGGCCCCCAGCGGTGCACCGGTCAACGGGTTCTCGTACTCGGCGTGCTCGATCCCGTACGGCCTGGCGAGGTACTTCAGGCGCAGCTCCTGGGCGATCTCCCGTTCCCCGCGCAGCTCGAGCCCGGTCTCGATGATGTCGGTCGGGAAGGACCAGGCCGCGCCTCGCCAGTACTCGTCCGGGGCGAACCCCTCGGAGTCGATCGGTGCGCTGGGCGGCGCCACCAGGGTCCAGTACGTCGAGGGATCGACCAGGGTCTGGACCATGATCCTCGTCCGCTCGGCGTCGCCGTCGACGAGCAGGGGGTAGAGCCCGGCGATGGTCGGGCGCAGGCTGAGCCGGCCGGTGCGGTAGTTGCGGCTGTAGTAGCCGCCGCGTCTGCCGTCGGTGCCGTCGCACCAGAGGGTCTCCAGGCTTTGTGCGACCCGGCCCATCCCCGTTCGCATCTCGGGCTCGAGCGTGAGTTCCGGGCCGGCGCCGCGCGGAAGGTCGTCGGTCAGCTCGTCCAGGCAGCGGAAGGCGTCGACGAGGACGGCGTTGTACCCCACGTCCTCCACCAGCAGTCCGTGGCCGCTCGCCTCGATCGCGGCCAGGTCGTAGCCGAGCCGGCGGATGTGTCGGGTCTGCAGATACGCCCTGAGCACGTCATGGTTGCTGGACCGGTGTGCCATGGGCACCGTCCGGAGGTCCCCCCACAGACGGCGGATGGCGTCGAGTGCGCGCAGCGTGCCGCGATGAGCCGATCCGTTGACCAGCCCGCCGCCGAGCAGCCACTCGTCCGCCATCGCCTCGGCCAGGTCGATCCGGTTGTCCATCCCCGTCTCGTAGGGATGGATCACCACGGCCAGCCCGTTCGCCCCGACCCGCTCCTCCAGCACCCACCGGCACAGCCGCTTCAGCCGGGGGACCACGGATCCGTAGAAGGCGGTGCGCCGGTCGCGTGGCAGTCGGCGGCCGACCTCGAGCGCCGATCTGACGATCATCGGCGGTTGGGTGATCCCGCTCGTGGTGACGCCGTGGGGGCTGTCGGGGTGGCGCCCGTGCAGCCGCCGCCTGATCTTCTGGCCCTCGAAGTAGGCCTCGTTCGGCAGCATGCCCGAGCGCCACTGCGCCTGCAGGAAACGGATCAGCTCACCGGCCGCCCGTTCCGGGTCGTGGACGGCGACCCCTTTGGCGATCACGGCGGTGTCCCACAGGTACCCCGCCCGGAACATCGTCAGGTTCGGCACGGTCAGGCCGTTGAGGCGGTTGACCTCGAGGGTCCTGTGTGCAGCGGCAATCAGACCCTCCGGGATCGGTTGCCTCATGGGCGAGAGCCTACGGGTGGGGCCTGAGCGGGGGGCGCCCATCGTCGTCGTGCGCACCTCCGGCCCTGGCCGACAGGTGATCACCACGAGCGCCACCCCCGACGCCGTCACCCTCGCGATAGCATCGGGTAGTGGTCGAGGGACTACCGGATCGCCGTGACCGTGGGCGTGGCGGCTTCGGCCGATGACCTCGAAAGGTGAATCGCGTGACTGCACTGCTGCTGACCGGGTTCCCCGGCTTCCTCGGCTCTGCCCTGCTTCCCCGTCTGCTGGCCCGTCGCGAAGGGGTGCGGGCCATCTGCGTGGTCCAGCCCCAGCACCTGGCGACGGCGCGGCGTCGAGTCCATGAGATCGAAGCCGATCATCCCCACACGCTGAACCGGATCGACCTGGTGGAGGGCGACATCGTTCGCCCTGGCCTGGGGATCGACCCGGCGTCCAACGACGTCCTCGACGAGGTGACCGAGGTCTGGCACCTGGCGGCGATCTACGACCTGACAGTCCCCGAAGCGGTGGCGCGTCGGGTCAACGTCACCGGGACGGCGCAGGTCCTGGAGTACTGCAGGTCGCTCCCGCACTTGCGCAGGTTGCAGTACGTCAGCACCTGCTATGTCAGTGGGCGGTATCAGGGCGAGTTCACTGAGGATGCTCTCGATGAGGGGCAGACCTTCTACAACCACTACGAGTCCACGAAGTTCGAAGCCGAGATGCTCGTCCGCAAAGCGATCACGGACGGCCTCCCGGCGACGGTCTACCGACCGGGGATCGTCGTCGGCGACTCCCACACCGGTGAGACCCAGAAGTACGACGGTCCCTATTTCGTGGCGACGTTCCTGCGCAGGCAACTCCCTGTGGCCGTGCTCCCCGCCGTCCCGGACAGCGTCAAGACGTCCCTGGTTCCCCGCGACTTCGTCATCGATGCGATGGACCAGTTGTCCGTGCTCGACCGGTCGGTCGGGCGGACTTATGCCCTCACGGACCCGAACCCGCCGACGGCCCGCCAGGTCGCCGACATCTTCGCCGGCCACCTCGGGAAGCGGTTGATCTGGGTGCCGCTGCCGTTGGGCATCACCCGCTTCGTGCTCGGCTCGGTGCCGGGGCTGGAGCGCCTGCTCGGACTGCCGGCCGAACTGCTGGACTACTTCGCCTCGTCGACCACCTACTCCACCGTCAACACGGTCGCCGACCTCGCCGGTACGGGGGTGGAGTGCCCACCGTTCGAGAGCTACGCCGGCCGGCTGCTGGACTTCATGATCGACCATCCGGAGATCGACTCCTCGGCGATGGTCTGAGCACGCAGCCGGAGGGCAGCACAACCCAAGGAGTCACCATGCCAAGGCCCACACCCACGCTCGTCGTCAACGTCAGCCTCATGGGGTCGGATCGGGACTACGACGAGCACGTCACCTTCCTCAACCACGCCTTCCGGATCGTGCGGGTGGGGACCAACGGTGACGTCGCCGCCGCGGAGGCGCTCGCCCGCACGTGGGCCGAGCAAGCCGCCGCGATCGCCGTCACCGGCATCCGGGAGGCGCGGGCCGCCGGGCTGTACGACGGGGAGTTGAAGGCGATCGAGCGGGTCATGCACGCCGCCTCGGCGGTACCCGTGACGGCAGGGCACGCACTGCGCGATGTCCTGCAGGAGTGGGCGATCCGGCACGTCCAGACCGAGATGCCGGGGTTCTTCAACAACGCCCGGATCGTGGTTCTCGGCGGCGTGAACCACGACCGGACCACGCGGATCCTCCGCGAGTTCACCCCGAACCTGGAGTTCGCCGACCCGCTGCTGCGTCTGGATCTGCCGGCCAGGCTCGACTCCCACCCGGTCCTGGGACTGGCGGCGAAGATGGCGCTGTGGCCGGTCCGGAGGCTCCCGGGTCAGGTGCAGTCCCAGATCAATGCGCCGGGCCACCGGATCAGCCACGCGATGGCGCGCAAGGCCGCACGCGACTGCGATGTGGTGGTTGCCACCTACGACGAGTTGACCGGCTTCGGGCTGGAGGATCTGGCCGGCAAGACCGTCGTCACCTCGGCCATCTCCGACGACCGGCTCGCAGAGATGGCCGGCCGCGGCGTGGACATGGTGCTCGACGCCACTCCTCAGCCCTTCCCCGTCACCGTCTCGGCGGCGGTCCTCGAGGCCATGATGCTGGCCATCACCTCCAGCAGCGGGCGCCTGACCAACGACGATCTGCTCGACATGATCGTCTCAGCGGGCCTGGAGCCCCGGGTGCTCTACCCGAACGGGCCCAAGCGGAAGAGCAGGTTCGCCTTCGTCATCCACCCGCTGTCGCAGGAGTACTTCCGAAACGTCGAGCCACTCGGCACGATCACCAGGATGTCGCCCCCGGTGGTGATGGACGTGGTGGAGAAGGCGATGGCGTACTCGCCGCCGTTCACCTACAGCCACGTCACCGGCATCAAGTCACCCACGGGCGCCGAGGCCGAGGGCTGGCTCATCACGGTGGGGGGAACCCCCAAGGAACTGATGGCCCACGATCCCGAGTTCACCTACGGACGGCTGCTCGCGGCGGCCGAGACCGCGCGGAAGCTCGGCGCGCAGGTCATGGGGCTCGGCGCGTTCACCAAGGTCGTCGGTGACGCGGGCGTGACGGTGGCCAAGCGGGCTCCGTTGCCGATCACGACCGGCAACAGCTACAGCGCCTCCGGCGCTCTGTGGGCAGCGCACGAGGCGCTGCTGCAACTCGGGCTCGCCGAGGTCGACGACCAGGGACGGATGAAGGGCAAGGCCATGGTCGTGGGCGCCAGCGGGGCCATCGGTTCGGTCTGCGCCAGGCTGCTGGCCCTGTCCACTGATGAGTTGTGGCTGGTCTCGCCCGAGTCGGCCAAGCTGCTGGCCCTCAAGCACGACATCGAACGAGGGAACCCCCGGGCCGAGATCCACGTCGCGGCAACTCCCAACGGGCACATCGAGGACATGGATCTCATCGTCACAGCGACCTCGGGGGCCGGTCGGCGCGTCCTGGACATCATGGCGGTCAAGCCAGGATGCGTGATCACGGACGTGGCGCGCCCGCTGGACCTCTCGGCAGAGGACGTGGCCAAGCGTCCCGACGTCCTCGTGGTCGAGTCCGGTGAGATCGAGCTGCCCGGCGACGTGAATATGAAGAGCATCGGCCTTCCGAAGGGCGTGGCCTATGCCTGCCTGGCCGAGACCGTCGTGCTGGCCCTGGAGGGGCGCTACGAGACCTTCACCGTCGGCCGCGACATCGAGTGGGAGAAGGTCAAGGAGATCTACCAGCTGGGCCTCAAGCACGGGATGAAGCTGGCCCTGATCTCCGGCGTCAATGGCGCCTACACCGCGGAGGACATCGCCAGGATCCGCGAGCTCGCGCTGGAGCGCCGCGCCCAGGCGGTGGCCGGCTGATCTGCCGCCGCTACCAGTTGATGGGCCGCAGTTCGGGGCCGACGATGTGGCCCTGATGCGGTGAGGGGTGTTCCTCGTCGTGGACGAAGTGCCCGGCGTACCAGATGACGACGTCGGTGCCGTCGATCGACTCCCCGGTGAGGTACTGGTCGAGCCGGCACTGGGTGTCCGTGGGCGTTCCGCCGACGACGCTGACGCCGTCGTCGAGCTCGGTCCACCGGTAGCGCAGGAACCACAGGTCGGCGACGCCGTAGCCGTCCGCGGTGCCGTCGGCCGAGCCGGGGTTGATGCGGTAGCCGCGGCCGGTGCGGGCGTCCAGGACCCGCCACCGCCGCGCGAAGAGGGTCCGCTTGCGCTTCGTCTCGCGGACGAGCCGCCACCACAGGGGACGGCCCGGCAGGGACAGGCCCCGCTCCTCGACCACATCGTTCCCGGCACCGTCGATGTCGAAGTCCAGGCGCCAGTACACGTGGTGCTGGTGGCGCATGCAGGTACGAGGGTTGCGGGTGCCGGCGAAGCCGAACCGCGGTGCGATCGTGCCGTCGTCGCGCAGTCGCCAGTCGGACATGTAGCGGTACCAGCCGGCCTGGACCTCGCTGACGATCCGCAGCTCGCCGTCCGCGTAGTGCAGGGCGACGCCCTGGAAGTTCCCGGCGTCGGTGCCGGACTCCAGGATGGTCGCCGGCGGTGAGGTGCACACCCGCCATCCGGGGCCGACCGGGTCGAAGCCGTCGGCGAGGAACGGGGTCTCCTGGTTCTGCCAGTCCCTGTAGGTGACTCCGTCGTCGTAGAGCACGTTGAGAATCGGAACGTGGGCCTGCCACAGCACGAGCCGGCCGCGGTAGGTCACGTACTTGAGCTCGACACCCGAACCCTTGCCGACGTGGGTGGGGGCGGAGGCGCGTGGGCGAACGACGACGAGGTTCCACAGCTCCTCGCCACCGCGGATCACCCGGACCCGGACCCAGTCCCGACCACCGGCGTCGGCGAGGGACTCGACCCCGACGGGCAGGTGGTCCTCGCAGTCCCCGTCGAGCGCATGGAACCAGCCCGGGTCCCACTCGACGAGCCGCTCGCCGATGTCCACCGCCGCGTACCGGTGGGGCTGCTCGGCGGCCGGGTCGAACACGGCCAGCCCGATCCGACGGGCCGTCGTGCCGTCGTCCCGCTCGGCGTCCGACAGCGGAGGCATCGGCTGGTAGACCACGACGTCGTCCCGTTCGCGCAGCCGGGCGAAGCCTTCGTCGGCGCGCAGGATCCCGGCCGCCGCACGCAGTTCCTCCTCGGTCGGGTTCGGCCGGAAGGCGCTCGACGTCACCTCGACCTCATCGGCGTCAAGCCGTCCCCGGACCTCGACCGCGCGGTTCTCCCCCGGGTCGAACACCGTGGCGACGAACGGGGAGGACTCCTCCCGCTTGCGGCCGGGCAGGTGTGGGCCGAGTATCTGGAGCGTCGAAGGGTCGGCGTCGCCGAGGCCCTCGCGGACGCGATCGTGCCGCACCAGCACGTCACGCCAGTGCGCGATCCGGTTGGTGATCTCGTCCTCGTACGGCTCGACGAGGATCTCGAGGTCCTGCGGCATGACGGCCTCCGGTGCTTCGTGCCCGACAAACGGTCATCTGACAGGAAGCTCCGAGGGGGCCTGTAGATACCAGCTCTGGTGACGCCGTGGCGGGCTCGGTCAAAGCCCGCCGTATGCGGTGGTGAGAGCGGCGTCGAGGTCCGCGAGGAGGTCCTGTGCGTGCTCGAGACCGACGGCGAGTCGGATGAGTCCGTGGTCACGGAATGGGGATGGGAAGGCAGCTGCCCGAGCTTCGGGATACTGCTCGTAGGCGATGAGGGTCTCGTCGTGCCCGAGGGAGACCGCCGAGGTGATCAGACGCAGGTCGTTGACGAACCGCACACGGTCCTCGTGTTCGCCCGCGATGGCGAAGGAGACGATCCCGCCGTGGTTGCCGTTGAGCTGGGCTGCTGCCCGGGTGTGTCGGGCGTCGCCGGGCAGGCCCGGGTAGGCGACGTGGGCAACCCGGGGATCGTGGGCGAGGAAGTCCGCGATGGCTCGTGCGTTCTCGCAGTGGCGTTGCAGCCGTAGGGGCAAGGTGACGGAGCCGCGCATGATGAGCCAGGCGTTGAACGGGGCGATGGCGCCGCCCACGTGGTGCATGGCACCTGACTTGATCTCGTCGATGAGGTCGCGGGTACCGATGACGGCGCCACCCATCGCGTCGCCGTGGCCGTTGATGTACTTGGTCAAGGAGTGGATGACCAGGTCTGCGCCCAGGTCGAGTGGTCGCGACAGGGGTGGCGGCGTGAAGGTTGAATCGACGGTCAGCAGCGCGCCGTTGGTGTGGGCGATGTCGGCGAGCGGGGCGATCTCGGCGACACGGAGGTCCGGGTTGGCGATGACTTCTGTGTGAATGAGGCGGGTGTTGGGGCGTAGGGCCGCGCGCACGGCGTCGAGATCTGTGATGTCGACGAAGTCGACCTCGATGCCGAGCTTGGCCGGTAGCAGGGAATCGAACAGGCCCCAGACCCGCATGTACACGACGTTGGAGACGATGGCGTGGTCGCCGGGGTTCAGCAGCGTGACGAAAGTGGCGTGCAGGGCTGCCATGCCGGTGCCGAAGACCGCTGCTGCTTCGCCGTGCTCCAGGTGGGCCAACTTCGCCTGCAGGCCAAGCTGATTGGCGCCGGACTCGCGGGTGTAGACGAGCGCGTCGACATCGGAGTCGTCCAGGGTGGTCGGGTCCCGCGGGAGTCGGTAGGAGTTCGCCATCACGATGGGGGTGCGGATAGCCCCCGTGGTGTCGTCCGCGCGGTTTCCGCCGTGCACGGCCCACGACGCGTCGTCCAGCGTGGTGCAGTCGTACTTGTCCGGACGGCCCCGCATGGCTTCTGCGGACGGCCCGGTCGAACTGGCATTCATAGGTGTGCCTTTCGGAGGGGACGTGATCGGTGCCGGCCGCGATAGCTCTGCCAGTCGCCGAGGCGGCGAGGCGGCGTCGCTGCACTGCGCTCAGGCATCGCTCGTCGTCGATCGGGCAACTGTCCCCACACCCGGCTCGAAGACCGCCAGGGAGAACCTCGCCGGGCGTGTGCCCGAGTTGGAGTAGGAGTGGGTCACGTCGCCGGAGAAGGCGAGCGCGTCACCGGTGGCGAGGGTGAGCGACTCGTTCGCGACCTCGACCGTGATCGTGCCCTGCTGGACGTGCAGCAACTCTCTGGTGCCTGGCGTGTGGGCCTCGCTGACGTGACGGTCACCCGGACCCAGGGTCCACTCCCACAACTCGAGCACATCGGGCGGTTCGGTGCCGGCGACCAGGACTCCGCGTCCGCCGGCCTCACCGGTCCACAGCACAGCGCCGCGGCCGCTGCGGGTGACCCTGACCGGCTTGGCTTGTGGCGCTTCGACCAGCGCCGGCAGTCCAATGCCGAGCGCGTCGCTGATTCGTAACAGGGTTCCCACGCTGGGGTTCGCAGCCCCCTGCTCGACGTTGATCACCATCCGGCGGCTGACACCGGCAGCCTCTGCCAGGTGGTCCAGCGTCCACTGCCGCGACTGACGTTCCCGCCTGACTCGGCCCCCGATCGCCGAGGCCATAGCGGCGATACTCTCGTCCATGAGTGCATGATAATGCATCATGAGTGCAGTCGTTCATCAGTGTCTCTCGAGGAGAACTAGACCCTCCGCCAGCGGGCCTCGCACCAGGAGAACGCTCCGAACGCGATGAGTCCGAGGGCGACGGCGATCAGGAGGAAGGGGCCGAGCGGTGTGCTGGCGAAGGCCCGCAGGGTTCCGTCCATGCCTTCGGCCCGGGATGGGGTGAAGCGCACGGCGGCGACGAGAACGAAGACGCCGGCGAGTGCGATCACTGCGCCTCGAGCGACTCCGCCGATGACTCCGAGCATCTCCACGAGGGTGCGGGTGCCGGTGGGTGCGCCGGCGAGGTTCATCCGCTGCAGGAACTCCTTGGTCCAGCTGGAGCGGGCCAGCATGACGCCGACGGCCAGGATCACGATGCCGGCGAGTCCGATCAGGAGGCGGCCGCCGCTGTAGGTCATGACCCGTGCGGTCACCGCCTTGGGCTGGTTGTTCCCGTTGGCGGTGGCGTTCGTGGATGCCCCGGTCACCAGCTGGAAGGTGCTGACGCCGAAGAACGCGTACAGCACGGCCGAGGCAAGCGACTTGAGTCGCTCGCCTGTCTGCTGGCCACCGGGGGCGTTGGCGCCGAACACTGTTTCGCTCAGTCGCCACAGCGTCAGGCCGGCGAATCCGAGGACGAGCGCCCACAGCAGCGCGGTGCCGTAGCTCTTGGTGGCGATCTGGGTCAGGGCACCGCCGCGGTCGGCCTGCCCACCGTGACCGAGGGCGATCTGTACGGCGATGATGCCGACCAGGACGTAGATCCCGCCGCGGGCGATGAACCCTGCCCGGGCGGCGATCTCCAAGGCCCTGCTGTTGGCGGCACGGCGCCCGGCCGCTGCTGCTCCTCCGGTGGCACTCATCGCGGATCCTGTCCTGAGGTCGTGTCGCTGTCGTCGGTGGGCACGCGCACGAGCAGCGCCGCGGGTGAGCACGGTGACCGGGTCGCTCGTCGGGTAGCGCGTCCGAGTGGGCGGTCTACCAGTAGTGGCGTCGACCGCCGACGGCGCGGCCCATGCTGCCCAGGACGAGGAGGGCTACTCCGATCACGGCCAGGACGACGCCGAGGGTCTCCAGGATGGCGATCTTGGCCACGAATCCGATGATGATCAGGACGACACCTAGAACGATCATGGCTTCCTCACTCAGGGGTCTCGGCAGCGCCTGCGGCCGAGAGGGGTTGGCTGTGGCATGGGTGGTTGCGATGGTGCCGGTGCTGGTCAGGCGATGTTCAGGTGGATGCCGAGCAGGACCAGGGGCCACAGGACGACGGCCAGGACGGCGGACAGGATGCGGTTGAGGGTGCTCAGATTGGCCAGGTAGCTGTGCTGCGAGGCGACGAGAACACCGATCAGCAGGTACACGATGGGAAGGATCCGACGGATCATGAGCGCTCCGCGTGCTCCGGGCCCCGCGCCGTGGACGGGCCGTCGGGAGCGGCGGGTGAGGGGCTCGTGGGCTTCGGCGTGCCGACGCGCGAGTGCTCGGTCCGCTCGTCGTCGAGTTGCTGCGTGAGCCGCTCACGGTCGAGCCGCAGAGCGGCGCTCTCGCTCCGGGATCCCTTCAGCGCACGCCGGGAACCTCGCGAGGCCAGGCGCCGGTTGAACGTACCGAGCAGCATCGCCAGCCCGAGCATTCCGACAACCCCGACGACGATGCCGTACAAGAAGAGTTGCCCGGTGGACAGTCCGGTCACGGACTGACCGAAGATCACGAAGGATTCGCCCAGAGCGTGGGCGCTACCGCTGTTGGCCACCACTCCCGCTACCGCGACACCAGCCGCAGCGATCAGGATCAGCAGTCCGATGATGAGGATCATGGCTCGCCTCCGCGTACTCCGGGGATGGGTCCCCTGTAAGCCACCGCGGGTCTGGGCGAAGGCGACGAGGGACTGAATGCCCTCTCTTTCCACTTATGTGCGGCTTCGTCACAAGTCAACCTCGCGAGACCCCGGTTGTCAAGCAACGTAGGTCTACACTGCTCAACTACGATGCCGATCGCACTGCTTGTCCGGCTCAGGGCTGCGACGCAACGGGGAAGAGGGTCCAAGAGATGACCGGAGCCACAGTCGCCCATGTCAGCGATCCCGCTCCCTTGAGCCGCGACACGATCCTGCGGACCGCACTGGCGATCATTGATCAGGACGGGGTCGAAGGCCTGTCCATGCGCCGTCTGGGTCGCGCCCTGGGCCGTGACCCGATGGCCCTGTACCGGTACGCAGCGGGCAAGCCCGCACTGCTGGACGGAGTGGCCGAACTCGTCCTGGACCAACTCGCCGTCGACACCCAGGACGAGGACTGGGCCGAGCAGCTGCGCACGGTCGCCCGCAACTTCCGCAGCCTCGCCCTGGCCCACCCCAAGGTCGTCCCGCTCCTGGTCACCCGCCCCCTGTCCACCCCCCTGGCGCTACGGCCACCGGGTACGCTGCGCCCCCTCGAGGCCACTCTGGCACTGCTCACCCGCGCCGGGTTCACCACTGTCGACGCCCTGCACATCTACCGCTTGTTCTTCGGTCTCCTGCACGGCCACGTCCTGAACGAACTCCAGGAGATGGTCGACAACCACGAGGAGACCGACGACCTGCTACGCCTCGGTCTGCATCGGCTACCGCTGCGCGAGTTCCCCCTGCTCCGCAGCCTCGCCAGCGTACTGGCCGACTACGACGGGGCCGCCGAACTGGAACGTGGACTCGACATCCTCCTGTCCGGGCTGAAGACCCAGCTACACCCCGCCGGATAGTCCGGGCCACGCCGGGACCCACGGACTCGGCGCGCGGCGGATGCGCTGACGAGCATCTTCTCCACCGCCGGCCCGCTGCCGGCACCCGGTGACTGCCTCGAACGAGCGAGTGCCAGACACCCCGCACGCGTGACGGGAGTTGCTCTCTAGTCTGATGGCGTGGATGCCGTGATCTGGAGCAGCTGGTCGAACAGGGCGACTGGAAGGCTCTCGGATCCCTGCTGTCGGAACTGCCAGTGGGGCCGACGCTATCCTCTGGAGTGACAACGAGCGGGCTGCCGCGGCCTGCGCTGACCTCCTGATCGCGCGAGGCCGGGAGTGGGTGGGACGGCGCGCGACCGGCCTACCTGCTGCATGCCGAGGCGACGCTCAGCGACTGCCTGTCAGCGACGCGCGACCTCACGACCATGTTCTGCTCGGCCCTGGACGTCGCGAACGCGCTCCACACGTGGGCAGGCTTCAAAGGCCCGTCATGTGGCGTCCTGCTCGACCTGGCGCTCACAGCCGGTCTCGACTCCGCCGACCTGATGGAGCTCGGGACGATCATCCTGGCTCGCCCTGAGAAGGCTCAGAAGTCACGCCTGCTGGCCGAGTTGGCCCGGTGTTCGTCCGGCGTGCGCGAGCCACTCCTGCTCCTGGCGGCGGATAGTGACGGTGCCGCGCTCGCCCGGACAGCGCGCTCATACATCGGGGCGTAGGGCCGGAAGCGCTGCGCGTGTCGACGCCCACATTCACTTTCCAGGAGGGCAGAGTCGACCTCCCCGATCGCTGGGTCCGTGGGTTCGCCGAAGTCCCGGCGATCGCCCAAGCCATGATCAAGATCGTCGAGGTGCCGGGGAGTCCGGCCATGGCCCTTCTCGCCGGGCTTCCCCGCGGGGCACCAGGACCGACAGTCGGCGTCGCCCCGGGCCGAGAGGGCTGCGGGCGACCGCACCCGGTCTGCCGGACTGCGCAACGCTCGCGGGCACCGCACGGCTGACCAGCCTCCGACGGGTCATGCGACACGTCACGACGCTGTCGGTGTGGTCGCACGACTCCGGTGCCAGCGGATGGGTGGCGGAGGTGGACGGCGGGCGGATCACTCTGCTCATCAGCCCGCAGCCATACCGTGGGTTCTCGGGGGAGGGGCAGTTGCTCACGGCTCTGTCCGGTTCCCGTGACTCCGCGGACGCCGCAGGTGTCCTCGAACATCTGTCCTGGGAGCCGCTCATCGACCCCACCTGGATCACCCTGGAGACATCGCTCGACGAGCGCAGGGTCACCACCGCGCTGGCTGAGCTGGAGCCTCCGGGAAGGTCGGCTACGACCTCAGCGACGCGGCGTTCTTCCACCGCGAGATCCCGTTCGACACCGACGCCGTCGAACGCGATCACCCTCGACTGCGTGCAGACGCCGGCTGGTTGCCGCCGGGTCGGTGACCCATGAGGGGGACTCCTGGCTCGTGGGCGACGGGACACGCCGCCACTGGGTCACCCTGGACGGCACGAGTGCGGCATGCACCTGTCGCTGGTCGTGCGCTACCAGGGCGGTCGAGGACCGTGCTCACACATCCTCGCAGTGCGCATCGAGGTGGGATCTTGACCACAGCCACCGAGAGGAAGCGCCGCCGGTTTGCCGTGGAGAGGTCGATGACGGCGGGCGATTTCTGGACTTGCCGCGCGGGAGCCGAGCGGGTCGAGGAGTTCCTCGCCGAAGGTCTCGGTCGCCCGCGCGTGACCCTGATCGACCTCGGCGCGATGGTCGCCGACACGGTTCAGGCTCTGAGGCTGCGAGAACTCTCCAACACATCATCCAATGACGGGCTCAACAGCCCAGACAACCCCCGCTACTCCCTGTGTATGGACCCTCGTCTCTATGCGGATGCCGTGTTCGGCCAGGCGATGCCCTGGCCCGGTGACCGTTGGGCGTTCTGGTTCTACGCTCCGAACCCGTTGCCTCGGACCCTGGAGCTGAGCGAGGCAACGATCTACGCCCTGTCGACATCGACCGCCGACAGCTCGTTTTGGGGCACCTGCACGGCCTGGACCAACGGATCCGAGATCCGCAGCTCCTGCTTGGCCCTACTCCGCGCGGGAGGCGCGTGCGAGCGGTTGCACACCGACTGGCCACGCCCCGCCACCTCTGTTGAGGTGGCAGCGGAGCAGCGATTCACCCACAGACCAGACGCCGATGATCACCACGTTGCGCGGTCACGGGCATCGACTCGAGCAGGATCGTGGCGCTGCGGCAGCGCAGCTTCCCATTGCGGCCGAGCGGTCCAGCCCACCAGGGTGATGATCATTGCAGTGGCTACGACGGTCACGGGCAGGTCGCCCAGGCCGAGGCCGGAGCGGTCGGCGGGCTTGCCGAGCCAGTCCGCGACCGACGCCCCGAGGGGTCTGGTCAGGACGTAGGCCGCCCAGAACGTCAGGACCGGGTTGGCGCCGAGCCGCCAGGCCAGGAAGGGTACGGCGATCATGCCTGCATACAGGAGGGCCGACGCGAGGTAGCCTAGGTCGGCGCTGATGGCTGACAGGTCACCGACCGCGGTGCCGAGCGCGAAGGTGACCAGGACCGCGGTCCAGTAGAGCCCCTCGCGGCGGCGAGTGATGATGCTGTGGATGTCGAGGGTTCCCTCGGAGCGGTGCCAGACGCCGAACACGGCAGCCACGGCGAGGGCGTAGGCGATGCTGGTGACGGTGTACGGGATCCCGGCGATGACGTGGAGCGCGTCGGCGGCCATAGTGCCGAACACGGCCACCATCGAGACGGCCAGCCAGTACGCCCAGGGCTGGTAGGTCCGCGTTCGTAGCTGGAACGCGAGCCCGACGAGAAGCCCGAGCAGGCCAAGGGTGGCCGCGATACGGAGGTTGTGTGCGGCGAGATAGTCCGAGGCGGCTTCTCCGGTGCCGGTCGTCAAGACCTTGATCACCCAGAACGTGACCGTGATCTGGGGGACCTTCATCGCTGTCGGCTCCGGCCACACGCTGTGCCCGGCGGCACTTGGGGTGCTCGTCGTCATGACCGCAGACCTTGGAGGGTGTTCAGGGTGGACTGCAGTGCGTGCAGGGCGGCCAGGCTGTCGGCCTGCGTGGGTTGGCTTGCGCGGAGGGCGGTCAGGACGGCGTCGATGTCGTCGTCGATCGCGTGCCAGTCATTGGGGGAGCGGGGTTTCAGGCCCGCCTCGGCGCCGTCCCAGGCTACTTCGAGGTCCTTGACGCGGGTCGTGGCGGCAGTCAGGTCACCCGCGGCGGTCTTGGCGGTGACATCGGCGACGATCGTGCTGAACGAGGTCAGGTTCCCCAGCTTGGACACCGGCCCCCTGGCGTGAACGGCTGCCGGAGCGGTGGGCTGGGCGCTGGGACCAGCATCGGAGCCCGCGCTGGGCGAGAGGTGCGGCGTGGGCAGTGCCGATGTGGCCGCGCCGGGGCTGGCCGCGGAAGCGGGGGCGGTGGTCGTGGTGGTGTCGGCGGCCGCGTTGGTCGTGAACCAAGCTCCGAACCCGACGACCGCGATCGCTCCGGCGGCTGCCCAGAGCCGGTCGCTGCGGCGACCGCCGAGCGGGGTGGCGCCCTTCTCGGCGATGCCTGAGCGGTGGGCGAGCACCTGTTCACGGGCGACCAGCACCACGATCACCGTGAAGAACAGCACGCTGGTCAGGGTTGCGCCCAGGGCGAGGCCGCCGTACTGGCGGTCCTGGGTGAGCAGGTCACCGAGCGAGGCGCCGAGGGGTCGGGTGAGGATGTAGGCGACCCAGAACGAGAGCACCTGCAATACCCGGACCCCGGATAACGCCAACGCGGCCAGGTACAGGGCGCCGAAGATCAGCACCCCGTTACGGAAACCGAGGTTCAGCGCTTCAGTGGCCAGGTCCCCGGCTGCGGTACCCAGCGCGAAGGTGGTCAGGATGGCGCCCCAGTAGAACGCCTCACGGCGTGGAGTGTTGATAGAGGTGATCGACAGGGTCATCTCCTGTCGGTGCCAGATGAAGAACACGACGGCCAGGAGCACCGTGAACACCGTGGTACTGACGTAGAGGCTGACACCGAGGGTGTCGGTGAGGAAGTCGGTGACCTGGGTGCCGAAGATGCTGACCAGGACGACGGTCAGCCAGTAGATCCACGGCGTGTAGCGGTCGGCCCGGATCTGCCTGATCAACGCGAACGTCAGCGCTGCCAGGACGATGCCGTCCGTGACTAGCGGGCCGAGCCCGACGTTGACGCTCAGGTAGTCCGCGAACGTCTCCCCGATCGTCGTCGACAAGATCTTGATCACCCAGAACGTGGCGGTGATCGCGGGGACCTTCGTGAGTCGCTTCCGAGTGGGGTCTAGCGTGTCGAGGGCGGTCGCCATTCATGATCTCCGGGGTTGGTAGGGTCGCGCAGTGCACCATCCGGCCGGCCCAGCCGGTGTCAGGGACAGGCCGCATGGGCGACCCGTCGGTCCTGGACGCTACCGGGGCGCGGCTGAGACGACGCTGAGAGCGCAGAGACGATGATGCGGGTTCTCCTGATCGAAGATGAAGACCGTCTCGCGCACCAGGTCCAACGTGGCCTGTTCGGCGCCGGCTTCACCGTCGATGTGGCCGGCACGGGCACTGACGGCTTGTGGGCGGCGCTGGAGAGCCCCTACGAGGTCATCGTCTGCGACATCATGCTGCCCGGTGTGGACGGCTACGAGGTCGTGCGCCGACTGCGTGACCAGGGAGTGTGGACACCGATCCTCATGCTCACCGCCAAGGACGGCGAACACGACCAAGCGGACGCGCTCGACCTGGGCGCCGACGACTACCTCACCAAGCCTTTCAGCCTTGTCGTGCTGGTGGCCCGCCTCAAGGCGCTCATCCGCAGGTCCGCCCCCGAACAGCGCGCCCACCTCACCGCCGGCGACCTACGGCTCGACCCCGTGTCCAAACAGGTCTTCCGCGGCGAAGCCGAGATCGCCGTCACGCCGCGGGAGTTCGAACTGCTGGACTACCTCCTGCGCCGTCAGGGGCAAGCCATCTCCAAACGCGAGATCCTCGACACAGTGTGGGAAGCTCCGTACATCGGTGATCCGAACGTCGTGGAGGTCTACATCGGCTATCTGCGCAAGAAGATCGACGCACCGTTCGCGCGCCACTCGATCGTGACCCTGCGCGGCATCGGCTACCGGCTGGACCCCGACGCCGGGTGACCGTGCGCGGCGACCGCCCCCGGCGCCGCCGTGGGCAGCGGCAGCCGGACGACCGCCGCTACGCCGCCCCACCGGCTCACCTCCACACCGACCTGGCCACCATGTCCTGACACGATTTCGCGGACGATCGACAAGCCGAGCCCGGACTCGCCGCTACCCCGCTGTCGCGAAGCGTCCAGACGCACGAATCGGTCGAAGACGCGCGCGCGGTCAGGGGCGGGGATCCCCAGACCGTCATCCTCCACGCGCAGCTCCGCCGAGCCCAGCCGGGAACGGACGGACAGGTGGATCTGTGAACGTGCATGCCGCGCGGCGTTGTCCGTCAGATTGCGCACCACCTGCACTAACCGATCGCGGTCCCCCAGAACTCGGACGGGCTCGGTGTCATACGACACGTGCCGTGTGCCGTCCGCCGCGAGGCGGCGCGCCTCGGACTCGAGCAGGTCGTCCAGGTCCACATCGTCCGCCCTCATGCGTAGACCACTCTCGTCCGCACGTGCCAACAGCAGCAGGTCGTCGACCAGCCGGCTCATCCGGGCCGATTCCGCACCCACGTCGTCCAGCACCCGGCCATCCATGGATGATCCGGCACTCGCCTCCTGGCGCGCGACGTCGAGCGCAACCAGGATTGTCGACAGGGGGCTGCGCAACTCATGGCCGGCATCGGCGACGAACCGCCGCTGCGCCTCATGGGCCGACTGCAGGCGCGCCAGCATCTCGTTCATCGTCTCGGCCAAGAGCCCGATCTCGTCCCGGACGTCAGGAACCGGCACCCTCTCTGCCAGCCCACGCGAGGAGATCTCCCGCACCCGTAGCCGGATCGCTTCCACCGGCCGCAACGCCCGTCCGGTGAACAGATACGTCGCTGCCCCGGTCACGAACACCAGCAGCGGCAGGCCGACCACCGTCAACTGGCCCACAGCACCGGCGGTCTCGGCCAGCCCGGCCACGCTGCGCCCCACTACGACCACGACCTGCTGCCCGCTCTGCCCGTCGCGCACCGTCCGCGCGACCAGGATGTACGGCTCGTCGGCCCCCGACTGCGGCAACGCCGGGACCTCGGTTACCGTGGCATGTCCGGCGGTCGGCGCGGTGAACCTCAACTGCAGTCGCCGCGCCGAGGGCGGTGCCGCGCTCAGCACCAACGATCCCGGGGTCATCACCTGGATGACCTCTCCGAAGACCGGCTGCCGATCCGGGTCCAACGCACGGATGCCCTGGCTGGCGATGAGCGAGGCGACTTCCTGACTCCTGCCGGAGACGGCGTCGATCGCCGCGGTCGTCAGAGAGCGCCGAAGCAGCCACCACCCCGCGAGCAGCCCCATCACCAGCGCGATCCCGACCACACTGGCCGCCGCCACGGTGGACCGCACACGGACACCGCCGTACCGGCGCCACCACCTCACCGCCCCACCCTACGACCCGTGATCTGGTCGGGGTGAGGGGTGCGCTCCTGGACACGGCCTACGAGGCGCCGCGTCTGGGGCGCCTGCTCGCCCGGTTGGCCCTCGACGTTCGACGGCAGGGCTGGGCAGAGAGCTGCTCGTCGATGCCGTGGAGCGGATCGTGACGTCGCCCATATCCGTGATGGCCGATTGATCGTCGTCGATGCGATCGACGACGCAGCGCACGCCTTCTACCCGCGGCACGACTTCGTCCGGTGGCGTCCCGGCCTCCGGTGCTCATGCTGCCGTGTCTGCTCAGCCGATCCGGTCCCTACCCAGGGGGCCCGCCGGTGCGGCCGCGATGTGCGGCTCCGGGTAGACGTGTGGTGACTGATCGAACGGAGATCGCTGCCACAGAGCGTTAACCCGTCGTAGGGTGTCCGTCCATAACCAATTAGTGATCGGGAGGGGGGGTCTGATGGTCTTCGACTCGGGATCCGAGCCCGCGCCTCAGGAGGGCGCAGGTCAGCGTGTGGGGCGCACGCGGCCGGCGGCGCGGCATGGCACGGCCATGAGTGACCCGGTGGGAATCGCGGAGCCTGTTCGTCCAGGTGATCCGCCGCCGAGCCCGTACGGGCAGGAGCCCGGCGGTGTCCGCGGACCGTTACCAGGCCGCCGTTCGGGTGCCCGGTCGCAACGGCTGGTCCAGGGGGCCCCGGTGCAGGTCGTCCTGCCGTTGCGGCGGATCCAGCGGACCTTATGGGGTCTCACCGGACTCCTGGTCCTGGCTGACGGGGTGGCCAGCGCCGGCGCCGCGCTGCGGGTGCTGCCGTATACCTTGACGAGGTTCTTCGACGGCGACTACAAGGTCAATTTCCCGACCGGCGCGAAGCTGCTCTTGCTGCTGGTAGCCACGGTGCTGCTGACGGCCTGTTGGACAGCTGCGCGGCGTGCGGCAGACCGATCGGCCACGGGTTGGTTGCTGTTGGGTTTCTGTACCGCCTTCGCGCTCATGGACGAGACGGTCTACCTTCACCAGTCGCTGGCCGAGCTGCTACGCCAGCATTTCGACCTCGGTGGTCCGTTGGCCTACGCGTGGACCATCGTCTACATACCGATGGCCGCCCTTGCCTCGGTGTTCCTGCTCCGCAACCTGCGCACCATGCACCCCAGAGTGCGTGGCCTGCTCATGCCGGGTGGCGTCGTGTACGTGACCGGCGCGATTCTCATGGAGCCGGTGAAGTCCCAGCTGATGGAGCAGTACGGCGAGAACTCGTTGCCGTTGAAAGCCGCGGCCGCCGTGTCGGACAGCATGCAGTTGATCGGATTGACCCTCCTGGTCTGCTCACTGCTCACCGCTGTGAGCCTGCTCGCCAGAGCATTCACACTCCAGTTCGATCATCCGCTTGAAGCAGTCACTCTACCTGGCCAAGCAGCCGCTGCAGCGAGCGAGGGTGAGCGTGGGACCGGGGTGCGGTAGTGAGTGACAACCCGACGCTGCGAGCTCGAACGTCACTTCGTCATCGAATGGCTTGTGGCTGCCGCCCCGGTGATGAGCCATCGGTCCTTGACGTCGTGACGATGGAGCGACGGACTGTGGGGGAGTGCCTCATCGCCGGGCAGTGCGCGCGGCGGCGGTCGCACTCCGACACCGCGGTTGGGTCGGTGTCGTGGCTCGGCACGATCGCTCATGCCTGCATTCGTCGGCCCCGGCTCAGGCTGCGTGCCGGTCGAAACCGCTGAGGGAGTGTAGAACATGATCTTCGTCGTGCCAGACGTCCGTCACGGTGACAACGGACCCGGGGCCTTCGTGGTCGAACAGACGGGGAACCACGTCTCGTCACCGTTCGAGCGAGACGCCTCCCGATGAGGTCGAGGATTTCAGGGGTGGACAGGATGGCGTCCCGGACCCCGCGTGTGGGGCGCGGCTTCGGCTGGTTCAAGTCTCCTCTGCCCGAGCTGCTGGTGGGGCTGACCGCTGCCGGGGTCTACGTCTGGCGGGTCAACACGCCGAGCCCGTGGCGCGATGAGATGGACACGTTGTCGATCGCTCGACGCAGCGTCCACGACATCATTGCGCTCACTCGACATGTGGATGCTGTGCACCGGGCCTACTATCTGCTCTCGCACGTCGTATTGGGGATCTCCGGCACGGTCACGGCCATCCGCCTGATGTCGGTGGTGGCGATGGCCGGTGCGACAGCCGTCGTGGTGCATGTGGGACGGGGTCTGGGTGAGCCTGGGGCCGGTGTGAGCGCTGGCCTGGTGCTTGCGGTCAGCCCCCTCGCTTCTCGATACGCCCAGGAAGCACGGCCGTTCGCCATCGTCACTGCGGTGGGCGCCATGGCCACGGCGTTGCTCGTGGCGGCGGTGTGGCGTGCGAGCGAGGGGCGCAGGGCCGGTCCGTGGTGGTTGGGATACGGGGTCGCCGTGGTGCTCCTCGGTACGGTGAACGTGCTCGCCCTCCTGCTGTTGGTCGCCCACGGTGCGTTCGTGGTGAGTCGGGCGCGCGGCACGATCGGCCGTTGGCTGTCTGTCACCGTGGTGGCCGTCGGTGTGCTCGGCCCGCACCTGGTAGGGGCCTTCGGGCAGCGTGAGCAGGTCAGGTGGGCCACTCGTCCCCATGTGTATGACCTGACCGGCTTCTACATTTCCGCATTCGGCACCAAGGCGCTGCCGCTGCTGATCGCGATGGTGACCGTCGTCGTCGTCCTGGTCAGGCTGGTGCGCGCACGCTGGAACCTCCGAGCGACGGTGGAGGCGCTGCCGGCGACGCTGATTCTGGGAGTGACGTGGGCGGTGTTACCAGCGGTGACCTTGTGGCTGTTGTCGCAGGTCGTCTCGTTCTGGCACGTGCGTTACCTGGTGTATTGCCTGCCGGGCCTGGCGCTGTGGGTAGCAGCCCTGCCGGGTGCGGTCCGCGACGTTGCCATGGGTTCCGCGGGCAAGGCGCCAGGCTCCGTGCGTCCCCGAACGAGCATGACGCTGGCCCTGGCCGGTACGGTGGTGCTGGTGGCAGCCCTGGGCCTTCCCGCTCAGCGGGACTACCGCGATCCTTCCGCTGGTCACGGCGAAGACATCCGCGCAGCTGTGGCGTTGCTGGACGCCGAGGCGCGACCCGGCGATGCGGTGCTGTATGCGCCGCACACTCTGCGCGCCATCGACACGTGGTATGCCCAACACGCACCTGCACTCGACGACGTAGCGCTCGAGGTCGATCCACTCACCGCGCAGAATCTGGCTGGCATCGAGGTGCTCCCCGCGGACCTTCCACGACGGCTCGACCAGATTCCACGCGTCTGGCTGGTCTACAGCGACGCGCTCGGACCGAGCATCGTCACGCCCACGGACGCAGCCAAGTTCACCCTGCCGCAAGACGGCTACGCGCGTGTCGCCCACCACCAGTTCGTGTCCCTGACCGTCGATCTCTATCAGCGAGGCCTCGGTCAATGAAGACGTCGTATCGACCGTGAGCGCCCCCCAGCAGAGCGCAGCCATCATCGGCCACCAGCAGGCGCATTCGGGCATCCCAGGAAGCGCGTGGATCAATGGTCAGCCACGTCGGAGTTCCACGGACAACGCCAGGATGGAGCTGAAGGGTGGGCATCGTTCCGCGTCTTCGCGCCATGTTCGGGCGATCTCGCCGGAGTTCGCAATGCTGGGCACCAGAGGGTCCTATCGTTGGGCGGCATGTTGACGAAGCGGATACAGACGCTGGGGGCCGGTGTCGCCATCACCACTGCCCTGAGCCTGATGGGAGGGATGGGCCCGGCTGTGGCCGCGCCCTCGAAAGCAGCCACAGTGGCGGTACCACTGATCGGCGATCCCGCCGCCTTCGTGAACCCGTTCATCGGTACCTCGGGCGGGGGCAACACCTGGCCCGGCGCCACGGCGCCCTTCGGGATGATCGCTTGGAGCCCGACGGCGACCAACGGCGACCAGACCGACACACCGGTGCCGAACGGCTACGACTGGAACACCACCCGGCTGCGCGGCCTCAGCCTCACCCATGTCAACGGTTCCGGGTGTGCGCCGGGCGCGGCGGGCGACGTCCCGATACTGCCCTTCGTCGGTGCGGTGGACTCCTCGCCGTCTGCGGACGTCAGCGACGGGACGTACGCCGCGAGCTTCTCCCACGCGCGTGAAGCAGCGAGCCCGGGGCGGTACTCGGTGACCCTGGACTCCGGCGTCCGCACCGACCTCGCGGTGACCACCCGCGCCGGCCTCGCCCAGCTCACCTTCCCTCAGGGCTCGCTGGCGAACCTGCTGTTCCGCACGTCGAACTCGCTGAATGGCAGCGAGGACGCCGCCACCGCGATCGACCCGGCGAAGCGCACCGTCAACGGCTGGGTGCTCACCGGCGGCTTCTGCGGACGACGACCCAACGGCGGCGGCGACACCAACCCGGACCGGCGCTCGTACTACCGGCTGTACTACAGCGCGGTCTTCGACCGGCCCTTCGCCCGCACCGGGACGTGGAAGGACGGCACCGTGACGCCCGGCGGCATGGCCGTCAGCGGTGGCGAGGGCTACCTGACCGGTGCTTCTCGGCAGGGACGCGGGTCCGGCGGCTGGGTCGGCTTCGACACCCGGACCAGCGGTGACGTGCGGATGCGGATCGGCATCTCCTACGTGAACATCGCGGGCGCTCAGGCCAACCGGGACGCCGAACTGCCCAAGGCCGCCACGGTCACGTCCGTTGCCCGCGCCACCCGCGCCGCGTGGAACACCGAACTGGGACGGATCCGGGTCGGCGGCGGCACCAGCGCCCACACCCAGGCCTTCTACACCGCGCTGTACCACGCGCTGATGCAGCCGCAGCGGATGGACGACGTCGACGGGCGTTACCTCGGCGCCGACCTGAGGGTGCACTCGCGCGCCCGAACCCAGAAGGGCGTCTACGGCACGTTCTCCGGTTGGGACCAGTACCGCGCGCAGATCCAGTTGCTCGCGCTGCTGCGCCCGGACGTCGCTGGCGACATGGCGCAGTCGATGCTCGACTTCGCCCGGCAGAACGGCGGCGTGTGGGACCGCTGGCTGGAGCTGGGGGCGCCAACCCACGTGATGACCGGTGACCCGGCCGCAGCCACCCTGGCCACCTGGTACGCGATGGGCGCGCGAGGGTTCGACGCCAAGGCGGCGTTCGACTCGCTCGCCCGTCAGGCCACGGTGCAGAACCGCAACGCGGAGTCCGACATCGGGTGTCCCGGCCAGTGCCTCGGCCAGCGCCCCGCGCTGGACGTCTACCTCCGTCTGCACTACGCCCCGCAGGACGCCTGCCACTGCTGGGGCGGGGCTGCCGAGACCCTTGAGAACGCTCTCGCCGACTACTCCCTTGCGCAGTGGGCGGGACGGTTGGGCCGGCGCGACGTCCAGCGCGTGCTCACCCCGCGAGCCGCTTGGTGGCGCAACACCTACAACCCGGCGGTCGGCTACCAGGCGGCCCGGCTCGCCGACGGCAGCTGGCCGGCCGGGTTCAGCCCCGACACCGAGACCGGCTTCGCCCAGGGCACGGCGGCGCAGTACACCTGGATGGTCCCGCAGAGCGTCTCGGGCCTGGCCACGGCGATGGGCGGACGCGCCGCCGCCGCTGCCCGGCTCGACGCCTTCTTCCACGACGGGGCTGGCAACTGGGTCCTGCGCGGCGGCGACCCGCTGCGCTACGACCCGACGAACGAGCCGACCATCCACGCGCCCTGGCTCTACAACGGCCTCGGCCAACCCTGGAAGACCCAGGCCACCGTGCGCCTCGTGGTCGACACGGCGTATGGCAACGGGTTGGCCGGCCTGCCCGGCAACGACGACCTCGGCACCATGAGCGCGTGGTATGTCTTCGGCGCGATGGGACTGTTCCCGCAGACCCCTGGCCGGGCAGAGCTCCTGGTCGGCAGCCCGGTCTTCCGCCGGATCGAGCTGGTCCGCAGCAGCGGCCAGCGGATCACTGTCACCACGAACTCGACCCGGACCTATATCCAGTCCGCCAAGCTCGACGGCAAAGCGCTGCAGCGAAGCTGGTTGCCGGAGACGTTCATCCAGCGCGGTGGGCGGCTCGACCTGAGCCTTGGCAGCTCACCGAACGCGAGATGGGGCTCCGGCCCCCGGGACTTGCCCCTGGACCACTGAGGGGTCCACATCCTGGCTGTCGCCGCTCATCCCGTCGGGGCGTTGGTCACCCAGGTGGCTCGCCACCTGGCGGTCGATCTGGAGGATCGCGCGGCCTCGTTCACGTTCTTGATCCGGGAAGACGTCCAGATCAGGCGGCACGTCGGATGAGGATCCGCGCCCGGAGGTACTGCAGCCGTGGCATGAGGCCGTAGATGACGATCGGGACGGCGATCGTCGCGAGGACGAAGGTCCGAAGGACAGGGCCGAGTTCTGCGAGCCAGGGCCCGATGGCCAGGTTGAGGACCGTGAGAGTCGGGAACACCGCGATCCAGATCATCAGGGCCAGCTGGTGCTTGCTCGGCGGGCCGACGGGTCGCCGGCCAGTGGCGTGCAGGGCGGCGTGCGTGTCTGAACGGGGGCCGGGATCTCCGATGGACTGTGCGTTGGTCATGGTGACGCTCCTGAATGTGGTGGTTGACGTGAAGTAACGGGCGAGCGAGGGTCGGTCGTCTCAGTGAGGTGCGCCTGGGCGGGAGTTGGTGACCGCGTCCGCGACGTCTTCCTCGACGAGGTCGTTGTTGATGGCGATGGCAGCAGCCGAACCTTCGCCGGCGGCAGTGATGACCTGGGCGCGAGGGTTGATGGCGTTACCTGCCGCCCACACGCCAGTGACGCTGGTGCCTCCAGTGGCGTCGGTGACGACCCAGCCGTTGTCGTGGGTGGCGCAGCCGAGCCCGGTCAGCAGGGAGTCGTGGGGCACGAGGCGGGGCCGCACGAACACTGCCGTTCGGGGGACGATCTGGCCTGACTCGAGTTCTACGCCGGTCAGGCGGTCATCGTCGACCACGAGGCGGACGACGGGGGCATCGATGATGCCGATGGCGCGGGCGACGAGGTGCTCGCGCTGGTCAGGATCGAGCGTGGAGCCATTGGTGAAGAACACGATGTCGTCGGACCACTGGCGGATCAGCTGGGCGTGCACGACCGCCTCCGGAGTGCCGCCGAGCACGCCGAGCGGCTGGTCGCGGACCTCGTAACCGTGGCAGTAGGGGCAGTGGAGCAGGTCGCGGCCCCAGCGTTCACGAACTCCGGGGATGTCGGGGACGTCGTCGCGCAGGCCCGTGGTGACCAGGACGCGGCGGGCACGTAGGGACCGGCCGTCCTCGAGGGCCAACGCGAAGCGCCGACGGCTCCCTGCGCCGTCGCCGTCGCCGTCGACGGCAGGTGGCCGGATGTCGGTGATCGTGCCGGGGATCAGGTGGCCGCCATACCGTGCGATCTCCTGCCGGCCGGTGGTGAGCAGCGTCGTCGGCGGCAGGCCGTCGGAGCCGAGGAAGCCCTGCATGTGGGCTGCAGCCGCGTTGCGTGGCTGCCCTGCGTCAACCACAGCGACCCGCCGCCGAGCGCGGGCCAGGACCAAGGCAGCGGACAGGCCGGCGGCGCCGCCGCCGATGATCACTACGTCATAGTCGCTCATACCGAGAAGGGTCGCCGCCTCCCGGGGGCAGGACAACATCTGTTGCTGATTCTGGGAAACGCGCTCCAATGGCTGCGTGACACGGCGCCCGGGTGGGGTTTCGGCTGGGGGAGCGAGAGAGGCGTCGGACGGCGATACATCCATCCGTGCGGCCCTCGACAAGGTCGGCCCGCGGCTCCGGCGCGTGCGCGAGCAACGCGGTCTGACGTTGACCGAGGCCGCCGAGCAGACCGGTATCTCGAAGAGCACCCTCTCGAGGCTGGAGAACGGACAGCGCCGGCCCAGCCTGGAGCTTCTCCTGCCGCTGGCGCAGCTGTACCAGGTGCCGACCGACGACCTGGTCGGAGCGCCCTTGGTGGGGGACCCGCGCATCCGGCTCACGCCGCGCCACATCAACGGCCGGACGGTGCTGCCGCTGACCCGCCCCGGCGGTGTTCAGGCATGGAAGATCGTCGTCCCGGCGTCGCAGTCGACGCCGGCCCCCCGCGCGCACGACGGGTTCGAGTGGCTGTACGTGCTGTCTGGCCGGATCCGGCTCATCCTCGGCGCCCAGGACCTGGTTCTGGGTGTCGGTGAGGCAGCCGAGTTCGATACCCAGGTGCCGCACTGGTTCGGCAGCACCGGCGATGGCCCAGCAGAGGTGCTGAGCATCTTCGGCCGCCCCGGCGAGCGCATGCTGGTCCGCGCATCGGGTGCCGGCAGTGGCCCAGTGCCGCATCCCGACCCCCACCTCGACTGACGGCGCGAACTGATCGGAGGGATCAGTGTTCGGCGCAGCCCGGTGGGACGCCCGCTGGTCATCATCGGTTCCTGGGCAGGGGGCTCAGGGTGGTGGGCGCGCCTACGAGAGGGTCGTCAGGGGCGTATCGGGCCCGACCAGCTCGATGCCGAACCCGAGCTCCCGGCGCATGTCATCGACCGTGTCGTCGTGCCCCAGGACCTCGGGCACGTCGTTGCTGAACTCCAACAGGTCGAGCATGTCGTAGGCATCGCCGAGGGTCTCGGCGCCCATTGCGAGTGCCCAGCGCAGCGTGCTGCGGGCGCTCGCCGACGGGTCGAACTCCTCGTCCCAGGGATCGGTCACGGCCACATCTCATCAGATCCAGACCGTCCCGCCCCGCAGGTGCCCACCCCGTTCTCGGCCGTGCCCGCCTTGTGACCGGGGCCGGCACCCTCGCCGGATTCCCCCGGGACGCTCGACCTGCCCGGTCAGTGCGACGGGTTCTCCTGGTATGTCGAGCGGCTGTGCCAGATGCAGGCCGACGATCACGGCTTCACCGACGTCCTGACCATGACCTTCCCGATGTCGCCCCAGTTCCAGGAGATCCGCGACCGCGTCGTCCTACGCTTCACACTGCTCGTCAAACACGCGAAGAAGGCTGGACGACTGAGCAAGGACTTCAGCACCGAGGACCTCCCGCTCGTCCTGATGGCCAACGCCGGCGTCATCAACGCCACCGGAGATGCCGCCCCCGACGCGTGGACGCGCACCACCCAGCTACTCCTGCAAGCCCTCCAAGCACCCCCACGCGGACCCCTACCCCCACCCCCGACGCCACCGTGGTGGACACGGCGGGCACGTCGCCCGCGGGAAGGCGCGGTCGGGCTTCGGGAGTACCCACGGGGCCCGCGACACCCCTCGACTACTCGGTCACGGAGTAGATCTACGGCCGACAGCTCTCAACCCTGACCAGGAGCCACCGCTGTACGAGAGGATCCCGCTCGATTCGGTGGACGTGGACATGGTCGCCGAGCCCGCCTGAGGCGCATCCGCAGGGTCCCACACAGGACACCTGCTGTTGCGGGACCGTTGGCCCCGGCGCCGAAGGACACCTGGTAGCTTCTCAGACGGCTGGCCAGGGGCAGGGGGCTCCCCGCCGGCAACGGAGACGGCCGGCCCGCCCGGACCTCCGGGCAATGACGCCGACTCCCTCCCGAGTCATTCCATCTGAGGCCTCCTCCGACCACGGGCGAGCGCCGGAGCACTGATGTAGGGGTGTCCCATGTCTGACGTCCACGGGTCCAGCGCGATCATGCTGCGGTTGGCCATGTCGGGGCTGCCACTTCCCCCGGGCGCCGCCGCCGAGGAGCCGTTCCGTCTGGTCTCCCCCGTCCTGGCCCGCAACCGCGAGCTGAGCCGACGCCTTGCCGACCGCCCGTGTGCGGCGGACCGGCGCATCCAGGCGTTCCTCGACTCCTTCCTCGCGGACAGCCCCGTGCAGCCGCAACTGCCACGGCGCACCCTGGTGCTCGACGAGCCGGGACTCGCCCGGGAACTCTCGCTGCCCCGCGACTCCGACGCGTTCACCTCGCGCCTGATCTCCAGCTACCGGCTCGCCAATGGCGTCCTGCACAACCCGGCCAACGACCGGCGCACGACCGCCGGGGTGTTCCACATCGCCGAGGGCGGACTGCCGATCCAGGACGACAAGGTCGCGGTGCCGAAGGACGTCTTCGCCCGCCTGCTCGCGTCGGCGCTGCAGCCGGCGGCCGACGATCTGGTGCTGCCCTGGACGGCGACCTCCCCCGAGCCGGCCCGCACCTGGGTCTCGCTCCTGCTGCGCCCCCTGGTCGTGCCCGCCACCGCGAAGGTGCCCGTGGCCCGCTCGATGGAGACGCGTTTCATCGTGCCCGGCGGCCTGGTGGCCAACCTGGACTTCGTCGAGGGGATCTTCGGCAATGGGGGCGACCCCTACCTGCCGGAGAACGATGCCTCGCTGACCCCGGTCACCTGGACCGGGCACACCGGCTGCGTCATCCTGGCGCCGCACCTGACCACGCTGACCAAGCAGGAGCTGGGCCTGCCACACCTCGATCAGGCCACCGACCGCCAGAAGCGGGACGGCATGTGCTGGGCGACGCCCGACGAGCGCTACAACCGCGGCCAGGCGTTCAAGGTCTGTGCGCGCGACGCCCGCGGCGTCGTCGTCACGGTCATCGCGGACAACTACTTCGGCTACTGCAAGAAGGAGGTGAAGACACAGATCAGCTACGCCGCGAATCTGTTCGGTCTCGCCGAGGAGGAGCACTCCGGCGGCGCCATCTGCTACCCCTCCTACAACCTGGGCCAGGAGTACACCGACACCTTCACTCCGGCGGAGTACTCGATCAACGAAGTGGTCACGACCAACCCCGACCGGTTCGCGCTCCAGACCGAGGGCCATGCGCTCGACACCCGGCTGGCCGAGCTCATCCTCGTTCCGGCCGGCAGTTCGTTCAGCCTGCCACGCCGCAGTGTGACCTGGACCGGACGCAGCGGCGAGAAGTTCACCATCCCGCTGCGGGCCGGCCACGTCTACATGACACCCAACGGCTACCGGGTGCTCGCCAAGCCGCGCGAGGCCGACCGGACGCAGTGGCACCTGCTGGGGATCTCACCGATCTCGACCCAGTGCCACAAGCCGGCCACGGTCTCCGGCGGAGGCAAGAGCGAGATCAGCAAGTCACTCCTGGATGCGTTCGTCTTCGGCCACACCGCGATCCAGGACTTCGACAGCGACATCGAGGCGGTCGCCGAACTGATCGCCACCGACTTCGCCGACCGCTACCGCGACCCGTCGTGGAACCGTGACCACCGCCCGATCCTCTCCCCCGAGCGCAGTCTCGGCAGCGTGGTCAAGCTGCTCACCCCGAGCCCGGACTTCGCCGACGCGCACAACGAGCGGCTGCGCGCCATCCCGCCTCACGTCAAGGAACTGCTCTTCCTGGTGAAGAAGTACTACCGGCCCGAGTGGGGTCAGGACTGGCGCCGGCACTTCTCGGTCAGCAACATCAACGGACGACCAGGCAGCCGGGTCCGGCTCGACGGTGAGCTGATCATCGTCAACATGCTCCGGATGGGCTTCCAGCAGGACGGCTCCTGGCGGCTGTTCACGCTGCGCCCCGACTTCAGCCCCGCCGTGAAGGTCCAGACCGAGGACGACATCACGGCGAGCGTCGTGCTGCCGGCGGACGAGCCGCCGCCGGACTTCAGCCACCGCCGCGGTCTGCAGCAGGCCCGGAGCGAGGCAGCCGGCCAGGAGACCCTGTCCCGGAAGTACGTCGCCAACTGCGAGCAACTGCTGTTCCAGCGTCCGGACGACGCGATCCACCGCGGCTACGACAAGCAGGCCGAGCGCGACATCGCCACTCCTGGCACGTTCCTGTCGAACTTCGCCCCGATCACCCGGCCCGAGGCTACGGCGCTGGTGCAGGACGCCGTCTCGTTCAGCCGGTTCACCGATCCGATGAAGGACCTGCTGGCCCGCTTCGCCGCGGGTGAGGGATCACCGGAGTACGTCGCGAGCTCCTCCGAGCCGCGCCTGGTGGGCGGGCGCCCCAGCAAGAACCCCCGCTACCTGCAGGTGCGCCCTGACCGGGCCAACCCCGTGGCCACCCAGCTCGCGGACATCGCCAGTCACCTTCTGCACCACAGGCCGCTGGCCGAGTTCGCTCCGCTGGCGGTCGATGTGGTGGCCGCCGGACGGCGCAACAACGCGCCCGAGGCGGACGCGCCGGCCCTGTGCTCGTACAACCCCTTGCACTACATGGAGCTGCCCGAGCTCTTCATGGAGTTCATCAGCTCGATGACCGGCAAGTCGCCGTCCACCACCGGCGCCGGCTCCGAGGGTGCGCTGACCAAGGGCCCCTTCAACATGCTGCCCTCGATCATCGACCTGAACGCCTCCTTCCTCAGCTATGCGTTGACCGGGTACGACGGCTGGATCTCCAGCGCGGGCTTCATCGGGCCCAGGGTCCGGGTCGACCACGACGTGAGCCTGCTCGTGCCGGAACTGTTCAGCCGTATGTCACCGCGCGAGCGGGACGCATCGTGGCTCAGGGAGAACGGCTACCTCGACGCCGTGCCCGACGTCGAGCGCAACGGGCGCACCGTCGAGGCCGGACGACTCGGACACCGGATGAATCGCCGGTTCGCCACGACCTTCTTCGCGCGCATCTTCCTGCACCCGGACACGGTGTTCACCGACGAGATGCTGGCCCCCGAACTGCAGGACGCCGACGTCTACGCCGACAGCATCGAGGTCATCGTCGAGACGCATCGCCGGGTCGCCCAGTCGTTCATCGACGACGACACCATCGCGCTCGCCGTGCCACCGCTGCGGTCGCTGCTGCAGTTCATGGCCACCGGAGCCTCCGAGGAGGGCTGGACCGTCCGCTCGCCCGAACTGCGCGCGCAATTCACCCGCGACAGCGTGCTGGCCAGCTCGTGGTACGCGCAGCGGTTGGCGGCCAAGCAGCAGTACGACGTGGAGCACTACAAGCGGGCGGCTGCGCGGCTGGAGCGGTTTCAGTCCGGCGAGACCAACGTCGACACGGCCGAACGGCTGCACGTGCAGCGCAACCTGCAGCAGATCCACGCCGAGTTGGCGCGGGTGTCCAAGCCCGCCTACCAGGCCGACCTGGTCGGCACCCTGGGCCTCCAGCCCCTGTGAGGAGTCTGTCAACCTCCTTGTTCAAGAGTCGCTCTGACTCTATTTGATCTTGCTGTTGCAGGTAGCTGGTGATCCGGTCGGGGTAGATCAGGGCGAGTTCGCCGAGGGCGGCGTTCCAGCCCTGGGACTGGGCACGCAGGTCGATGAACGCGGCTCCGGCGGTGGTGTCCCGGTTCGGGTTGGCCCATCAGATCAGGATCTCCAGGGCGTTGCGCAGGGTGGTTCGTGTCCTTGGCCAGTGCTCGCAGAGCGAGAGCAGCCTCGCGGGCTGGTGGGAGGGGTCGCGCAGCCACCGGCGTAGGGCTTCGATGGCGAGGTCGTAGCCGGTGGTGCCGCGGGTGCGGAAGGCGTCGATGATGCTGCGTTCGGCGCTGTACAGGCCGATCGTCACGGCGCCCGTCGTCGCTGTGCCGGTGGCCACGGTGCCGGTCGTCCCCGAACCGGCCACGGTCAGCTCCTGCCGCCCGATCGTGAAGGTGTCTTCGGCGAACCGGTGCCAGGCCACGCGGGCCGCGACGGTGGGACGCCAATGCTCGCGGGGCAGTGCGATGTCCACCGCAGCGGGGATCTCGTCGGTGAGCCCGTGCCGGGCCAGGGCACTGGTCAGGCAGATCGTCGCCGCCGGCGCACGGACGGCGATCTCGACGAGGTCGGTGTCCACCACCTCCGCGGAGCCGCCTCGCGGGAGAACGCCGCGGCCCAGCCGCCCCTTCCAGGGCTCTGGATCGGCGAGTAGATGGTGGAAAATCGGCGAGTAGATGTTGGAAAAACGGCGAGAACATCCCTGGGTGGGCCGTAGTCTTGCGGCGTGAAGAAGGTTGTTGCGCGGCATGTGGCGTCATCGGTGTTGGACTCGCTGGCAGATACGCGCGTGGTGGTCGTCCAGGGCGCCCGTCAGGTTGGCAAGACGACGTTGGTGTCGCATGTGGTGGATCAGGTCGGCGGGCGGCTGGTGACCTTCGACGACGAGACCACTCGTGCCGGTGCCCAGTTGGACCCCGTGGCGTTTCTGGGTCAGGCCGGGGACGATCTGCTGGCGATCGACGAGGTGCAGCGGGTTCCGGAGCTGGTGCTCGCGTTGAAGCTTGTCGTGGACCGGGACCAGCGTCCAGGACGCTTCCTGCTCACCGGGTCGGCGAACCTGCTGCGGCTACCCGCAATGCAGGACAGCCTGGCGGGCCGAGCCGAGAGCCTGGACCTGTTCGGGTTCAGCCAGGGAGAGCTGTCGGGCAGGCGGGAGCGGTTCGTGGACCGGCTCCTGGCGGGCGAGGACTTCACCGCCCACCGCAGCGATATGACCCGGCCGGACTATATCGACGTGGCATGTGCGGGTGGTTACCCGGAGGCGTTGTCTCGCACCGGACGGCGCCGATCGGCCTGGCTGGACAATTGCCTTCGGCGCGTCGTGGAGCGCGATGCGCCGGATGTGTCCGGCCTGCAACGCCTGTCGGAGCTGCCCGGCCTGCTCCGGCTGCTCGCGGCCCGGAACGCTGCCGAGCTGAACCTGGCCTCGCTGGCAAGTGATGCGGGGATCCCGGTCCGCACGCTGGCGCCCTACGTGGATCTGCTTGAGACGCTGTTCCTTGTCCACCGGATCCCGGCATGGTCAACGAACCTGTCCAAGCGTGTGGTGTCCCGTCCGAAGGTTGCTCTCCTGGACGCCGGGCTTGCCGCGCGGCTGGTGAACGTGACTCCTGCCGGTGCTGCAGGTGCGGCTAACCCGTTGATAGCTGGACAGATCCTTGAGGGGTTCGTCGCCGGAGAACTTCGGCGGCAGCTGTCCTGGGCTGACGAGGATGCGCGTCTGTATCACTATCGAGACCACGGCGGCGCCGAGGTTGACCTCGTGCTGGAGACCGGAGACGGCAGGGTTGCCGGGATCGAGGTGAAGGCAACCTCGAGCGTCTCCGGCCGTGATGTCCGATGGCTGACCCAATTGCGAGACAGCCTCGGCGTTCGTTTCGTCGCTGGAGTGGTCCTGCACACCGGGGCGACGGCCGCTCCATTCGGTGATCGGATCACCGCTGTCCCGATGGACGCGCTATGGGCCGGATGACGCTGACAGCGGCCGACGGCCCGGCGGGTAAGGAAGTCGAGCGTCTCCTGCGCAGACGTGCCTGCCGGGGTGGCGTGCACGATCAGGGCCAACGCAGGAGCGCCTCGACCTTCCGATTCTCAGGCAGGACGTGCGATTGGCGTCTGCGAGGCTGTGACCTGCGGCGATGCGGTGAGCAAAGAAGTAGATCTTCGATTCTGGCGTGGATGTGGCGTGGATGTGGCGTGGATGTGGCGCGGACAGCCACAGCCGGTCGGGTACGTCTGGTGACGGCTGGACGCCGGCTCTGCCCGGACCCATGTGGCGGTGTAGGGCTGTGGTCGCGACGAACGGTCGCAATCAGACCCATGGGCCGTAGAGGTCGATGGTGATATCGATCGACCTCGATCGCGCCGTGCGTCGTCGTCGCGGCCGAGGCTGCGCAGGCGCCGGGAGGTTGCTGCCCGACTGCCGAGTGTGGGGGCGTCGTCGCCGAGGACGCGGCGGTAGCGGGTGAGGGTGTCGGCGTCCAGGTCCCCCGGGCAGCCCCGTCTGTTCAGGGGCCGAGGAGTGTCAGTGGGATGACGGCGATGCCGTCCGGGCGCCGGTAGGCGTGCGGGCCTGTGGTGAGGACGATGAGGTCGGCTGCTCGTTCGCCGATGGTGTTGTGCAGCCAGCGCAACTGGGTGGTGTCGTCATCGGTGACGACGGGGTTGAGTTTGACTTCGGCGGCCACGATACGCCGGTCTGGCCCCTCGATGACGATGTCGATCTCGTGATCGCCGCTCTTGGTGCGCAGGTGGTGGACTCGGGCTTCGGCGGCTTGGGCGAGCACTCGGACGGTCTGGACGGCAAGGGATTCGAACAGTGCGCCGAGGAGAGGTCCGTCGTTGGGTGCCAGCCGGTCACCGGCCCCGCGGAGCAGCGCGGACGCATCGACGCCGATCAGGCGGGCGGCCAGTGCAGGGTCGACCAGGTGGTGTTTGGGGGAGGCGGTCAGGCGCTTCAGCGGGGACAGGCTGGGCACCCATGCGGGCAGGGGGTCGAGCAGGAAGAGCCGTTCGAGGCTCTCCCGGTAGACGGCGACGGTTTGGCGAGTCGGTTTGTCGCCGTCGCCGGGCGTTGCCGCGTCCAGGATGACGTTGTAGGCGGCAGTGGTTGCGGTCGCCGCGGCGTAGGCGGTGAGCCATGCCCGCAACGCGGCCGGCTTGCGCACACGGATCCCGTTCTCCTCCATATCGTGATCGAGGGCGCGGGCGAGGTAACTGTCGAGCTGGATGCGGCGTGGCCGTGGTGGCAGCGGGCGGATCCCGGGAAAGCCCGACCGCAGGATCTCATCGGTGTAGGTGGCCAGGTCGATCGGAGAATCTCCGGTGACCGTTGGCCGGGCCCCGGTCAGCAGCCCGGCCAAGGACACCGTCGGTGGGACGAGGCCGCGCTCGGACAGGGCAAGGGGCCGCATCACCAAGCGGACGATCCTGCCGGCGCCGGAGTGGATCCGTGCCTCTCGGGTCGGGCCGGCCGAGCCGGTGAGCAGGAAGCGGCCGCCGCTGGGGTCGGCGTCCACCAGCGTGCGCACCTGGTCCCAGACAGTCGGTTCGAGTTGCCACTCATCGAGCAGGACGGGCGGCTCGGCGCGTCCGATGAGCCCGGGGTCGGCGGCGACGACCTGGCGTTGTCGCGGATCGTTGAGGGCCAGAACCGTTCGCACGCGACCCGTCGCAGTCGCTGTCTTGCCCACGCCTTTGGCGCCCTCGAGTGAGATCGCGGCGAGGCTGGGCAACAGTGCGTCCAGTTCGTCGTCCACGACGCGGCGTCGGTACTCCACCTGTCTATCTAACCATCGGTCGGGCCCCTATTTGACATTTCGGCACCTTTGAAGTGTACGAATGGGCATGCCCGGGTCATCTGGCACCGGGAGGCCCACCACTCCACGGCGTTGGAGGGCAACACCCTGGTGTTGCGCGAGGTCGAGGCGCTGCTGGAGCGGGGCCGGGCGGTGGGCGCCAAGCCGTTGAGTGAGTACATGGTGGTCAAGGGCTACGCGGACGCTGCCAGGTGGGTCTACGGGCAGGCCCTGGAGCCGGATGCCTGGAACGACGGCGAGTTGATCACCGTAAATGAGGTGCGCCGGATCCACCATCTGGCGATCAGCCCGGTCTGGGGAGTCGCGCCGCACCCGGAGGCGACCGATCAGGAGGGGCCGGGCAGCTTCCGCCGCCATGACATCCGCCCGTTCCAGGCCGGGATGACGCCACCGCCCTGGCCGGACGTGCCGGCACAGATCACGTCATGGGGGGACCAGGTGCGGGTGCTGGGCCGCACGGTCCGCGACGACGCGGCTCTGGGTGCGCCGCTGCCGGAGGAGCTTGCGCGGCTGCACAACGGGTTTGAGTGTGTGCACCCGTTCCTGGACGGCAACGGCCGCACCGGCCGACTGGTGCTCAACCTCGTCCTGGTCCGGCTGGGCTACCCACCGGTGATCATCTTCAAGCAGCAGCGGTCCGCGTATCTGGCGGCAATGACGAAGTCCGATGCCGGTGACCACGGTCCGCTGGGGGAGTTGATCGCGCGGGCCATGCTGGACAACCTGAATCGGTTCATCGTCCCCGATGTGGCCGGCCCGGCCCGGCTGGTCCCCCTCGCGGCGTTGGCCGATGACGACTTCAGCGTCGCGGCGCTGCGCCAAGCCGCCCAACGAGGCCGCCTGGACGCCGTCCAGGGCCCGGACGGCGTCTGGCGCAGCTCCCGCAAGTCCGTCGAGGCCTACCGGCGCACGCGCCACGCGCGACGTCCACGCGCCACGTGAGATGCAAGCCACCGATGATCTCCGGAAGACCGCGCCGACCTCTGCCGAGTACCCACCGGGGGTATCTCGCGGAGGGGCGGACTTCGACACGATTTCGACACTGGCGGGAGAGCGCAGGCCAGATGCGCGTGGAACTGCCGTCGGCCACTGTCGGTGAAACCGCAGGTCAGCGCCCTGTTGACGCTCGAACGATGTCGCAAGAAGTGCAGATCGCCTGATAAGCCTCAGAAGGTCGATCGCATACCCCAGGCATTGATCAAGAACAGCAAAGCTGCAGGTCAGGGCTTGATCAAGTGTGGCTAGGGGCGGGGTCCAACCGCCGACCTTCCGATTTTCAGCAGACGCTCCTTCTGGGACGGGACGACGCTGACCTGCGGTGACGCGCTGGTCGGCCAGCTTGAACGGGTCTTGTGGGCGTGTCCTGGGCGAGACTGACCGCAACGAGTCGATGCGAGTCGGTGGCCGCCGGACGGGTCGGCCGGCAAGGCGGGCTCGGGGGCACCCGCTGGCTCAGCAACGCCGCTGTGCGTCAACAGCGGGTCTCTAGTCGGGCGGCTGGCCAGCAGTCGGCCAACTGGCGGGTCTCGCGCTCACATCTGAGCGCTTCGGGCCCTCAAGAACGTACAGTTTGGCGGCTCAGATTTGGTACCTTGACTTCGTGGCTGATGAGTCCGGACTGATCGCGAGACGTGTCAGTGTGCTGCTGTCGCAGTTGGTGACGGAGGAGCCGGTGATTGCGCTGCACGGGCCGCGGTCGGTGGGGAAGTCCACGGTGCTGCAGATCCTGGCCCGTGACCGTGGTGTCCCGGTGATCGATCTGGACGACGTCGAGACCCGTGAGGCGGTCGCCGGCAACCTGGCTCTGGTCACCGGTGGCCCGGCGCCGCTGTGCGTCGACGAGTACCAGCGGGTGCCGGACGTTCTGGATGCGATCAAGACCCGGCTAAACCGCGAAGGCAGTCGCGCCGGGACCGCTGTGATCACCGGGTCGACACGCCAGGACGCGCTGCCGACGACCGCGCAGGCGCTGACCGGGCGGCTCCACACGGTCACGATCTGGCCGCTGTCGCAGGGGGAGCTCGCGGGTACCCGGGAGAACCTTCTTGAGGGCCTGCGGGCTGACCCGGGCGCCGTCGTCGCGCAGCACCCGGTCTCGGGCACCGCGCGGGAGGGCTATGCCGCCCGGGTCTGCGCCGGTGGGCTGCCGCTGGCGGTGAAGCGGTCGGACGTCGCGCGGGCGCGATGGTTCGACGACTTCGTCCGCCAGTCCGTCGAGCGTGACGCCCTCGAGCTGAGCCAGGTCCGCCAGCGGCAGTCCTTGGCGGACCTGCTGACGCGGCTGGCATCACAGACCGGGCAACTGCTCAACATCACCAAGGCTGCTGAGTCGATCGGGGTAGACCGCCGGACCGCCGAGGCGCACCTGCGGCTCCTGGAAGACCTGTTCCTGGTGGTCCGCCTTCTCGGGTGGGGTAAGACGCTGCGCTCGCGGGTCAGCGTGCGTCCCAAGGTGCATCTGGTCGACTCTGGTCTGGCCGCCCGGCTGCTACGGATCACCCCAGCCAAGCTCGCGACCGCCGAACCGGCAGCGCTCAGCGACTTCGGCAACCTGCTGGAGACCTTCGTCGTTGGCGAGCTGCGCAAGCAGGCGTCCTGGCTCGACGAGCAGGTCACTCTCGGGCACTGGCGGACCAGTGACGGGACCGAGGTCGACGTCGTCGCCGAGTTCGACGACGGGCAGGTCGTCGCCTTCGAGGTCAAGGCCAACCAGCGCGCCACCAGTGCCGACACGGCGGGCCTGCGGCAGCTGCGCCAAGCCCTCGGTCCGCGGTTCAGCGCCGGCGTCGTCCTGACCACCGGACAACGCACCTATACCCACGACGACCGCATCCACGTCATGCCGATCGACCGGCTCTGGCACCCCAACGACCTCGTCTCAGCCACTGGTTGAACGACCTGCGCCGCCGGACGCCGTCCTGCACCGCGACGTGATCGGACGGCTTGTCCCCGTGGCCCTCTGCTCGGCGAGCGGTTGGCTCAGAGACTGCGCGACGTAACCGATCTGCGGAGGAGTACATGGAGCCCGGCCAGCTCGCGCTGATCCCGGTGACGTTCGTCGAGGACCCGCGACGGGCGGGCGCTCGTCCGACTGCCGAACGGGTCGAAGACAAGACCTCGATCGACTACGACGTCCTCGACGTCCGACCGGGCGAGACCCACTTCATCGTCGGTTCGGATGGTCATGGAGACATGCGTTCATCAACAACGGCGGCTCCTACTACCTGACTGACCTGATCGTGTACGCCGATGGGCTCGTTGACTGCTGGGGCCTTGTGACGCTCGAGGAGTTCCGCGTCAAGCTGCGCAGCGGCTGGGTCGCGACCACCTTCAAGGAAGGCGCTCACGCGTTCGCGCACGAGGTCGCGTCATGGACGTTCATGAACGTTCATGAACGTCGAGTCGTGGGTGAAGGCCGATGGGCTGTACAGCGAGGTCGTCGACGAGATCGAGATCCTCAACGGCCGCCTTGACTCCAGCGGCGTCTGCCTGGAGCTGCTCGAGGCCTACCTGGCCGACCCGTCCGAGGCCAACCGGCAGCGCCTGGCGGAGGCGTACAACACCATTCCCGTGCATCGCAGGATGTACGTCCTCGGCGACCAGGACGCGAAGGACTGGCCGTTGCGGGTCGTCATCACGCCCGTCGGGAAGAAGTTGGCGGGCAAGGTCGTCACCGACGAGCGACGTCGCCAGGCGCTCGAGTACTTCGCCGACCGGGCTGTGAGCCGGAAGGCGTCGGCCGAAAGGACCCCACCCGTCGCGGCAGCGGTCGTCGTCCCGGGTTCGTTCCACCACAACGGGTGGCCTGATCCACCCGGCATCCTCGCCCTGCACACGCAGTACCCGGCGCCGGTCCGCATCGGCAGGGTCACCTACCCGACAGTCGAGCACGCGTACTGGGCGCTGCGGACGACGGACCCTGGCGTTCGCCAGGCGGTTCTCGCCGAATCGAACCCGTACGGACTGTCCCGCCTCGCCGGCGAGGCCGCAGCGCGCGACGGCTGCGACGCATCCCTTCAGGCGACGATCATCCAGCTCCTTCGAGTCAAGTTCCAGCAACACGAAAGCCTCACGCAGGAACTCCTCGCGACCGGCGAGGGGCGCATCGTCTTCAACGCCACCGGATTCGGTGACTACTACGCATACAACAGCTGCCGCCACCTGATCGGTCGGCTCCTCGAACTCGTCCGCGCCGAGCAGCAAGCCTGGCGGTCCGGCCTCCTGGATCTGGGAACGCTGGAGTAGCGGGGCGCCAGACCGTACGACCGGCGAGCGCCGCCCGCCCGCTAGGTCCACCTCCGGACCGCTCCGGCGTCTGAAGCACGTCATCGCTCGATGCGGCGAGCGTCCGGGCGGTAGCAGCAGCCACCCCGTGTGCCGTGGCATGACCGGCGCGCAGCATCCGGTAGCGGCGGAACCCGAGATCCGTGAGCAAGTGTGAGCAACCACGTGAGCAAGGCTCAGGTCCACGCGAGCGTGGTGTGGTCCCAGGTGCGGCTGTGGGCGTTGCCGGCGAGCGGTGGGTCGGCGAGCTGCTGGACGCCGTGGAGCAGCTCGGCGAACTCGCGCGGGAGGCGGTCGGTGAGGTCTCGCCGTTGGACCCAGGCGCGGTAGCGGGTCTGGCCGAGCGGGGCGTACCCGGCCAGCGCCTGAGATAGCGGTCGGAGGGTGACTCCGCGGTACGCGGCAACCTTCTGCAGTGCGGTGGTGAGGTCGGTGCCGTCGAGGTCCTGCTGGCCGCGTAGGAGGTAGACGTCGGCGAAGTCACGCCAGCGGGTGTTCGCGGTCCCGCGTTGCAGGGCAGTGACGATCTTCTCCGCGTAGACGGCGGCCAGCGGGTAGCCGAGCAGCTCGATCGTGTCCGCCGAGGAGTCCGGGGACGGCGACCAGGCCGGGTGCGGGCCAGACCGGGTCGCCGACGTTGACGTCGACGTGGAAGGTGAGGCGGGCGCGGCCGAGGGTGGCAGTCATACTGACCCGGACGCCGGAGTACTCGTCGTCGTCGCGGATGACGTGCGCGGTCGCGGATGCGGGGTCGAACTCCAGGCCGTCGTCTCGGGGCAGGCCGGCGATGTTGCGGACAAGTGCCAGGACGGTGTCGGTGTCGATGTGCAGGTCGGTGGCGAGCAGGTCGACGTCGCGGGTCGGACGACGGGTGCCGTAGGCGGCGAGCAGTGCGCCGCCTTTGAGGACGAGGTGCGGGCCGTGGTCGCTGCCAGCGAGGCGGCCGAGGAATCCTTCGAGCAGGTACAGATCGAGCAGCTCGGCGACGTTGCGTCCCTGCATCTTGGCGAGGGCGCGCAGGTCGATGAAGGCGGCGCCGGCGGTGGTGTCGCGGTTCGGGTTGGCCATCAGAGCAGGATCTCCAACGCGGTACGCAATGCGGTCAGGGTTCGGGGCCAGTGCTCGCACAGGGTCAGGAGGTCGGCGGGCTGGTGGGTGGGGTCGCGCAGCCAGCGGCGCAGAGCGTCGGTGGCCAGGTCGAAGCCGGTAGTGCCGCGGGTGCGGAAGGCGTCGATGATGCTGCGTTCGGCGCTGTACAGGCCGATCGTCAGCGGCCCTGCCGCCGCCGTCCCCGAGGGGTCGGTCAGCTGCAGGTCGTGCCGGCCGATGGTGAAGCTGTCCTCGGCGAACCGGTGCCACGCCACCCGCGCCGCGACCCTCGGCTGCCAGTGCTCTCGCGGCAGCGCGATGTCGACCGCGGCGGGGATCTCGTCGGTCAGGCCGTGCCGTGCCAGCGCGCTGGTCAGGCAGATCGTCGCCGACGGCGCTCGGACCGCGATCTCGACCAGGTCGGTGTCCATGCCGTCGGCATAGACGCTGCGCAGGAACAGCCCGCGCCCGAACCGCTCCAGGTCTCCGTCCCGGACGAGCCTGTCCAAGAGCGGCCGGGTCAGACCGGCGTCCAGCGCCGCGGACGTACTGAACGCGGCGGGCAGCCCGAGACCGTCCAGGTCCACCAGGGTCACCGGCCGGGGCATGAGACAGACCTCCCTCTGAGTTACCTGCGTAAGTCTATCCATAAAGGGGCTAGTGGTAGGGATAGCGCAGGTAACTCTGAGAAGTGGCGACCCCGCGGCTGCTGCTCGAATCGCGTCGGTGGATCCAGGCTGAGCGAAGGGGAGTGTGCGGTGGTTCGAGGGTCGGTGTACAAGCGGTGCCAGTGCCGCGACGGTGACGGGCGGCGGGTCAAGGACTGCGGACGTCCGCACGGATCATGGGGGTACACCTTCGACGTCGGCCCCCGTGGGGCGGGTCTGCGTCAGCGTCGTCGGCAGGTGGTGCGCTCGGGGTTCGCCAGTAGGGAGGCGGCCGGGCAGGTGCTGGCCGGTGAGCTGTCGCTGCTGGCCACGGGTGTCTGGGTGGACGACCGGGACCTGACGCTCGGCTGGTGGCTGCAGACCTGGCTGAGCATGCAGGTGGAGGCGGGGCGGTCGGTGAAGACGCAGGCGGTCGATCGTCGACGGACCTACCGCGACCACGACCTGGTGTTCGCCACCCCGCACGGCGATCCACCGCGCCCCAACGCCGTCAGTGCCGAGTTCTCCCGATTGGTCAGGGCATGCGGGCTTCCGCCGATCCGGCTGCACGACCTGCGCCACTGTGCCTGCTCGCTGCCGCTCGCCGGTGGCGTCCCCTTGGAGGTCGTCCAGATGATCCTCGGGCACGCCGCGCGGAGCGTGACCAAACGGGTGTACGCCCACATCCTGCGCGACCCCACGGCCGAGCAGGTCAACCAGGCCACCGACCTGATCATCCGCCACAGGCCACCGCGATCGCCGGCGTTCAGGTCGACCGCCCGTGAGCAACGGTGAGCAATCGTTAGCAGAATGTGAGCGAGATCCACAGAAGTGATCCGTCGACAGATGTACGTCTGTGCAGTTCAGGGGCGGTTTGAGGCGGTGGCCAGGGGCGGGGTCGAACCGCCGACCTTCCGATTTTCAGTCGGACGCTCGTACCAACTGAGCTACCTGGCCGGGCGAGCCGGGCACGTCACCTGCGTGACGTCGTCCGCTCGACGCGACCCCGACGGGACTCGAACCCGCGACCTCCGCCGTGACAGGGCGGCGCGCTAACCAACTGCGCTACGGGGCCTTGGTGGTGCCAAGACCGTACCCCCAACGGGATTCGAACCCGTGCTACCGCCTTGAAAGGGCGGCGTCCTAGGCCACTAGACGATGAGGGCGTCGGCGACGCACCCCGGCCGTCCAGGACCCGTCGAGGACGTCCGCCAGCATAGGGGCACCGGGCCACCTTCTCCAAAGCGATAGCCCTGCCCGGTGCCCGCACGCCCTCTCGATCATGGGTCAGGGCGGCGTCACATCGTGCTCGGCGACCAGCCGCCGGGGAGCCTTGCGCCGCCAGGCCACCTCCACCAGCTCGGCCACCAGCGCGCCCAACGCATCCTCGTCCGCCAGAGTCACGCGGACGCCGCTCAGCGCCTTTCCCCACCACAGCAACTCCACCCGCTCGGGCGACTCCGCGACTGCAGCCCGGGCCTCGTGCTCGCCGACGAAGATGTGCACCGCGTCGCCGTCCGGCGGCACGGTGACGAAGATCTTGCCGTCGACGCGGAACGAGGACATCCGGTGATGCGGCTCCTCGGTGGTCCGCGGCAGGGCCAGCGCCAGCCTGCGCACGTCGTCCACGTTCATCGGCGAAGCCCCTGACTGTGTGGAGATGCACCCACCACCGGTGGGGACAGTGTGACGCCGTGCCCACCCGACGGGCACTGTGTGACGCTGTGCTCATGGTCGAGATGGGGCGGGAGGAGTTCGAGGAGGCGGTGGCCGATGCGCTCGACACCCTGCCGCCGGAGCTCACCCGGGTGATGGACAACGTGGTGATCCTGGTCGAGGACGACCCGCCGCCCGGGGAGGAGGATCTGCTCGGGCTCTACGAGGGCACCCCACTGACCGAGCGGGACGGCGGCTGGGCGGCCGGCTCTCTGCCCGACAGGATCACGATCTTCCGGCGGCCCACGCTCGAGCTGTGCGAGTCCCGCGAGGAGGTCGTGGAGGAGGTCCAGGTGACCGTGGTGCACGAGATCGCGCATCACTTCGGCATCGACGACGACCGGCTGCACGAGTTGGGGTGGGCCTGATCGGGCGCCGTGGCACGCGCTCGTCGCACCGGACCGACCGCTGGGACCTAGGACCTGTAGCCGTTTCGTCACAGCGATGGAACTATCCGGGCATGGATGCTCACCCGTCCCCTGGTATCGACCCCGTGGCGCGCGAGACCGGGGCCATGGAGATCCTCACCGATGAGCAGTGCTGGTCGCTGCTGGGATCGGTCGAGGTCGGTCGGCTCGCCGTCGCCGCCGCCGGTGACATCGACATCTTCCCGCTCAACTTCGTGGTCGACGATCGCTCGCTGCTGTTCCGCACCTCGGAGGGCACCAAGCTGGTCGAGGTCGTCCTGGCAGGGCGGGTCGCCTTCGAGATCGACGGGTACGAGCCCGAACGCGGCCGGGCCTGGAGCGTGGTCTGCAAGGGCGAGGCTCAGATGCTGGACAAGTGGGACGACATCTACGCGGCTCAGGACATGCCGCTGTTCCCCTGGAACCACTCCCCGAAGGAGCGGTTCGTGCGGGTGCGCCCCTACGTGGTCACCGGCCGGCGCTTCACCGTCTACGCCACCCGTGACGGGGCCGAGCCCGCGCTGTAGGCGTCCCTGGCACGTGCACGGAGCAGGAGACCTGATTCGTCATGCTCAGGCACGGCCTGAGCTGCGCGCGACCCGGTGAATTCGGCGGTCTGTTCTTGTCAAGCAACAGACACGGTGAGTCATCGCGTTGCATCCTTTGGGGGATGCGCAGCCTCCACCCGTCGCGGTGGGGCTCGGGGCCTGGCCCGGGAACGAATCCAGGTATGACTCTGACTCGGGGATGGGCGTGGAGGAGGCTGGGGGATGGCGGCACGCCGATCCGCCTCGGCCTCGACGGACCCGCCCGAGGTGCACCTGCGGATCGTTCCCGGTACGGGACCGGAGGAGACCTCCTCCGGCTCGCTCCTGCTCGCCCCCCGGACCGAACCTCTGGTGCCCGGCGGCCTGGGCTGGCCTGCCGTGCTCGCCGCCGCGCAGGACCGGGTGCGTGCCGCCGGCCAGGCCGGAGCCCTGCTGGAGGAACTGGTCAGCGTCGCCTCCTCCCTGGTCGACGCCCCCGCCTCCGCCGCGCTGGTCGAGGCCGGAGTCCTGATCCGCCGAGCGGCCACCGCCGGGGGGATGAGAGCCCTGGTCGGGAGCGCCGTCCTGCTCGAGGGCACCGTGTGCGGCGAGGCGCTCGCCGCGCGACGGGTGGTCCGCACCGGCTCGGTCGATCACAACGCCACCTCGGGCGAGCCGTCCAACGCCTGCTGTCCCGGGGCCCGCTCGCACCTGGCGATCCCCTTGATCGACAGCGACGCCGTCCTCGGGGTGCTCGCCCTGACGTCGGAGCATCGTGGCTGGTTCGACCAGAGCGACCAGGGGGCGGTCGGGCTTCTCGCCGGGGTGGCCGCCCGGGTCCTGGGCGGCGTGCCCCTGCCGCGCGAGCAGGTCGCGGCGCGGACCCCGGGCACCGTGGAACTGCCCCGGCCCTCCCTGCACGGTCTGGGTCTGTGGAGCTGGGACGCCGCCGCCGGCGCCACCACCTGCTCGCCGTCCGTGGCGGCCCTCCTCGGCCTGCCCGAGGACCAACTCACCCTGGAGCGACTGAGAAGCCTCCTGCACCCCGACGACCTGCCCCGGCTCGAGGCCGCCGTCACCAGTCAGCTGGCCGGCGCCCCCGGGGCGGCCGGGACGTTCCGGATCCGGGTTCCGGGCGGTGAGCGCCAGATCCACGGCTGGGCCGAGGTCCGGCGCGGGCGGAACGGCGCGGTGACGGGTGCCTGGGGGGCCGCCTTCGACGTCACCGAGCGCGAGCAGCAGGCAGCGGCCCTGCGCAGCAGCCTGGCCGGGCTGCGCGCCGCCCAGGAACTGACCGGCCTGGGCGTCTGGGAATGGCACCCGCGCGACGGCCGGCTGGAATGGTCCCCGGAGATGTTCCGGATCGTCGGCCTCGAGCCCGGTGAGGTGCGCCCCTCGCTCGAGCTGTGGCACCGGCTGGTGCACCCCGACGACCGCGCCCGCGCGATGCGCCTGGACGCCCTCGCCGGGGAGGCCGACGGCGGCATGGTCGAGACCTTCCGGGTGATCGGGGTCGACAACGTGCAACGGCACGTCCAGTCCTGGTCCACGGTGATCCCGGCGGACGGCGCCTCGCCCCGAGCCGTCGCCGGCGCCACCGTCGACGTCACCCGGCAGGTGACCGACCGGGTCCTGCTCGAGCTGCGCTCCTCCACCGACCCGGTGACCAACCTGGCGAACCGGCTCGGCTTCGAGCGGCGGATGACCACGCTGCTCGACGACCACAACCACGATGTGGGGCTGCTCCTGCTCGACCTCGACCGGTTCAAGATGGTCAACGACTCCCTCGGCCACCAGGTCGGCGACCGGCTCCTGGCCGAAGTGGCCCGCCGGCTGGAGAAGGTCGCCCCCGGGGGCAGCCTGACCGCGCGGATGGGCGGCGACGAGTTCGTCGTCGTCCCCCCGGCCGGCATGGGCTGGCGGGAGCTGCGCATGATCGCCCAGGACGTGGTCGAGGCCCTGCGGGTGCCGTTCTCGCTCAACGACACCGGCGAGGTGCTGTTCTGCCCGGCCAGCGTCGGGGTGACCTCCTCCTCGGGCCGCCGGGTCGACGTCGACGTGCTGCTCAGCGAGGCCGACCTCGCCCTGTACCGGGCCAAGGACGACGGCCGCGACCGCTACGTGATCTTCGACGACGCGCTGCGCGAGCGCGCGCGTGGCCGGCACCGGGCCGAGCAACTGCTGCGGGCGGCCCTCGAGGAGGACCGGCTGGTGCTGCAGTACCAGCCGATCGTCGACTTCACCCACGGCCGGGTGGTCGGCGCCGAGGCGCTCGTGCGGATGCGGGCCGAGGACGGCGTCACGCTCCTTCAGCCCGAGACGTTCATCGACGTCGCCGAGGACATCGGCTTGGTGGTGGAGCTGGATTGCTGGGTGCTGGAGACCGCGCTCAGCCAACTGGCCCGCTGGCTGCAGTACGCGCCGTCCGCCCAGGTGCCCTGGCTGGCGGTGAACGTCTCGCCCCGCTCGATGGAGCACCCGCGGATCGTGCGCACCTTGCTCGACGGGCTGCAGGTGCGCGGCCTGCCTCCGCATCTGATCAAAGTCGAGCTGACCGAGAGCAGCTTCCTGTCCACCCTTCCCGGCGGCGAGAAGGCGTTGCAGAAGCTGATCCGCAACCAGATCCCGGTCGGCATCGACGACTTCGGCACCGGCTACTCGGCCCTGGCGTACCTGACCCGGTTCGAGCTGGACTTCATGAAGATCGACCGCTCGTTCGTCAGTGCCGTGGGGCAGAACTCACGGGCCGACGCGGTGGTCACCGCGATCGTGGCGCTGGCGCACGCGCACGGCATGAAGGTGACCGCCGAGGGGATCGAGACCCCGCGCCAGGCGCGGCGGCTGCGCGAGATCGGCTGTGACTTCGCCCAGGGTTTCCACTTCGGCCGCCCGGGAGACGCCAGCCGCATCCTGCGCGGGTGATCGGTCCGCAGCAGCCCGGCGCCAACACGCCGGACAAACCTGAACATCTACACCGACCTGTCGGAGCCGCCCACAGCATGCCTCCGGGCCGTTACCGTGAGATACAAATCTGCACGTCACCAGGGGATCAGGGAGCGCACCGGGAGTCCGATGACCAGCAACATGGCCATTGCGGCTGGCCTGCTGTTCGGCGGCGCCGGCTATTTGGCCTTGGCCTGGTACGTCTGGGGACGGCGAAAGGCACCGGCCGCGTACGCCCTGCTGGTCTCCCTGCTGGCCATCTTCGTCTGGACCACCGCCTACGCGATCGAGATGACCACCAC
>JBAPWU010000061.1:0-2556 GCA_049283855.1 Kineosporiaceae bacterium | reverse complement strand
CGGTCGTCCTCCCCGTTGGTGGTGGTGACGTACAGGGCGCCGTCCGGGCCGAGCCGGGCCGCACGCAGCCGTCCGTAGGGGCCGTTCAGTTCCGGTGGGATGGCCACGGCGGCAACGGTTCCGGCGGCGTCCAGGGTGAGGATCAGCAGCTTGGCCCCCTTCAGCGCGGTGACCACCAGCGCGCCGTCGAGCGGACCCCACTGCGCCCCGGACAGGAACGTGGCCGCGCAGACGGCCTGCGTGGTCTCGCCGGACTGCCACACCGCCGGCACGGCGTCCGGGTACCGAGCGAGGTCGGTCATCGGCACGCTCTCGTCGTAGCCCGCCGTGGTGCCTCCTCGGGCGGGGTCCCAGCCGTAGTTGGCCCCGGCGCGGATCAGGTTCACCTCGTCGTTGGAGCTCGGGCCGTGCTCGGCGGTGAACACCTGCCCGCTGCCCGACCGCACGGCCACGCCCTGGATGTTGCGATGACCATAGGTGTAGACGAGCCGCTCGTTGGCGTTGGCCGACGAGCTGAAGGGGTTGTCCGGCAAGGGATCACCGGTCGACAGGTCGAGGCGCAGCACCTTGCCGCCCAGACTGGTCCGATCCTGCGGGATCCGCCCGTCGGCCGTGTCGCCGGTGCCGACCAGCAGCGCGCCGTCCGCTGCGATGGTGGGCCGGCAGCCCGAGTGGCGCCCCCCGGCGGCCGTGGGCAACCCGGTCAGCAGGTCCTTCACCCTGGTCGCGCGTGCGCCGTCCTCGCTGAGCCGCCAGGTGACCAGGCGGATGTCGACCGGCTCACCGCCGGCCATGTGGTTCTGGCAGGTGGTGAACTCCCGGGAGACCGCGAAGTCGGGATGGACGACCAGGCCCAGCAGGCCGCCCTCCCCGCGCACCATCACGTCGGAGAGGTCGGCCTGCACACGGGTCACGGTCGCACCGGCCCGCGCCGAGGAGAGCAGGGCCAGTTCGGCGGGGCGCTGCGAGACGAGCACGCGACCGTCGGGCAGGAACCCGATGTCCCAGCCGTGGACCAGACCTCGGGCCACCTCCTCGACGTCGAGAGCGGCCACCGAGGTCCTGCTCGGGACCACCACCGCGGCGGACGACGCGCCTGCCGGCGAGGTGGCCCGTACCTGCCCCACGCCGTCCTGCTCCGCGCCCGCGGCGCATCCACCGGCCAGACACACCGTGGCCAGGACGGCCGGCAGCATGAGTCGTCGCATTCCCCCAGCATCGCTCAGCCCGGCGGCATCGGCTCACCAGAAGCGGGGCTGGCCGGGGATCGACTCCAGGTCGGAGAGGACCACGGCCCGGTCCTCCGGGTCGGCGATCGCCTCCGCCGCCGCGAGCGCGGTCTCGGTCGCGGCCCGGGCGGCCTCGGGGTCCCCCGCGACGGCATGCCCTCGGGCCAGGGCCTCGTGCGCGAATGCCAGGTCCCAGTCGCCGATGCCGTTCTCGGTACACAGGTCGAGCACGCGCTGGGCATGCACCAGGGCCGGCTCGCTGCGCTGCAGCACGGCGTACACCCGCGAGCACAGCCAGTGGCTGCGGGCCCGGTGGACCGCCGTTCCGACCTGGCGCCAGTGGTAGGCGGAGGCATGTGCCGTGTGGACCATCAGGTCGTCGTCGTCGGCCGTCCTGCTCTCCATGCCCATCAGGTCCCAGGTGGCGTTGAACAGGTCGACGCCGAGGCGCCGATGGTCCAGCTCCGGGCTGCCGCTGTCGTCGGTGGTCATCCTGGTCTCCCATCCATCGGTGAGCAGGTAGTCGGCTCACGTCCCGAACGCCAAGGAAGGCTTGACCCATAGGGTGCCGCGATGGCCATGCTGCGTGAGGCAGGACTCTTCGACGTCCCCGGGATGTACTCGGTGTGCCTGCGGACCGGCGCCGACGGGCAGGACGCCACGCTGCGGTACACCAACCCGGACCTGCTCGGGCATACCTACGTCGGCCCGTACCCGGCCGCCGACCCGGATCTCACCCTCGTCATCGCCGACCAGGAGGGCGTCGGCGGCTACGTCCTGGCGACCGCGGACACCGTGGCCTTCGAGCCGTGGCGCGAGCGAACCTGGCTGCCGCCGCTGCGCGAGCAGTACCCCCTGGGGTCCGGCAGCCCCGGAGATGCCTCGCTGATCGCGTCGCTGCACACCCCTCCGGTCTCACCGCCCGAGGTGGCAGCCGACTACCCGGCCCACCTGCACATCGACCTGCTCCCCCGGCTGCAGGGCCGGGGCTGGGGCCGGCGCCTGATCGAGGAGCTGGAGGTCCGGCTGCGCCGGCGCTCGGTGACCGGCGTCCACCTGGGGGTCGGGCGGGACAACACGGGGGCCCAGGCGTTCTACCGCCGGCTCGGCTTCGCCGAGCTCCAGCGCCATCACACGGTGATCTACTTGGGCAAACGCCTGACCGGCTGACGGCCAGCTGACCCCCGGTCCAGCGGCCCGGCGGCCTGCGCCGTGCGAGATCCTCACCCCTGATCGTTGCCCCCGGGACGGCGCAGCCGCTTGATGTCCGAACGGCGTCGCTTGCTCTCCAGCCGGCGACGACGAGCACCCGCGCTGGGGCGCGTCG
>JBAPWU010000060.1:0-2245 GCA_049283855.1 Kineosporiaceae bacterium | reverse complement strand
GGCCTCGGGGGCCGTGCTGATGGCCGTCGGCGCGGTGGCGGCGGGACTGGCGACGGCCGCCAAGTGGCTGCTGGTCGGGCGGGTCACCCGCAGCGACCACCCGCTGTGGAGCAGCTTCGTGTGGCGCAACGAGCTCGCCGACACCTTCGTGGAGGTGCTCGCCGCGCCGTGGTTCGCCCGGGCCGCGACCGGCACCTCGGTGCTCAACGCCTGGCTGCGCACGATGGGGGCCCGGATCGGTCGCGGGGTCTGGTGCGAGACCTACTGGCTGCCCGAGGCCGACCTGATCGACCTGCGCGACGGGGTCACGGTCAACCGCGGCTGCGTGGTGCAGACCCACCTGTTCCACGACCGGGTGCTCAGTATGGACACCGTGACCATGCGGGCCGGCTCCACCCTGGGCCCGAACGGGGTGATCCTGCCGGCGGCGACGATCGGGCGGCATGCCACGATCGGGCCGGTGTCGCTGGTGATGAGGGGGGAGTCGGTGCCGGACAAGACCCGTTGGATCGGCAACCCGATCGGGCCCTGGGTCGGATAGCGTCGTGGCCGCCATGGGTACCGATGCCGACTCGCTGCTGGACACCGCCACCGAGCTGCGCTCCGCGTTGGCGGCGCTGCGCCTGGACCCGGCCATGCCCGGGGGGCAGACGGCCGGTCAGGACGCCGCGGCGATGGTCCGCGAGCTGGACGACCACGTGCTCCCCCGGCTGGGCAACCTCGAGGCCCCCGCGCTGGTGGTCATCGGCGGCTCGACCGGCTCGGGCAAGTCGCTGCTCACGAACAGTGTGCTGGGCGCCGATGTCTCCCGGCCCGGCTACCTGCGCCCGACCACCATGGCGCCGGTCCTGATCCACGACCCGGCCGATGCGGCCTGGTTCCACGCCGGTCACGTGCTGCCGAACCTGGCCCGGGTGCTCCAGGGCGAGGCCCACGGCCACCACGAGGTCAAGCTGGTCGCCAGCGCCGCGGTCCCGGACGGCGTGGCGCTGCTGGACAGCCCCGACATCGACTCGGTCTCGGTGGAGAACCGAGCCCTTGCCGCCGACCTGCTGGCCGCCGCCGACCTGTGGATCTTCGTGACCACCGCGGCCCGGTACGCCGACGCCGTCCCGTGGGACTTCCTCGACGCGGCGCAGCGCCGGGGCACCCCGCTGGTGATCGTGCTCAACCGGGTCCCGCCCGAGGGGGCCACGGCGCTGGCCGAGCACCTCACCCAGATGCTCACCGAGCAGGGCCTGGGAGACACCCCGATCGTGACCGTCGCCGAGCAGGGTCTGGTCGACGGCCGGCTCCCCGCGGACTCCGTCGCGCCGCTGCGGGAGTGGCTGGCCCGGCTCGGGACCGACCGCGAGGCCCGCGCCGCGGCGATCCGTCGCTCCCTGCAGGGAGCGCTGACCGACCTGGCGGGCCGCACCGGCGCGGTGGCCGACACGATGGTGCGCCAGGTCGAGGTCACCGAGCGCCTGCTCGGGGACGTCGACGCCGCCTATGCCGACGCGCTCACCCAGGTGCGGGGCGACATCGATCAGGGCGCCCTGCTGCGCGGCGAGGTCCTCTCCCGCTGGGAGGAGCTGCTCGGCACCGGCGAGCTGTTCCGGCAGCTGCGCACCGGGTTGAGCCGCCTGCGTGACCAGGTCGCCGGGGTGCTGACCGGACGGCGCCGCACCCACGTCGAGTTCACCGACGCCGTCGAGCACGTCGTCCAGACCCTGATCCGCACCCGTGGCGATGCCGCGGCGAGCGACGTCGCCGCCCGGTGGCGGGCCCGGCCCGGCGGGGACCGACTGGTCGCCGGTGACGCCGACGGATCGCTGAGCCGGTCCTCCGACCAACTCGACCCGAGGGCGGCCGCCGCCGTCCGCGCCTGGCAGGGTGAGCTGCTCGACCTGGTCCGCAACGTCGGCGGCGACCGGAAGTCCACCGCCCGGGTGCTCTCGCTCGGGGTGAACGGGGTGGCGGCCGTGGTCATGATGGTCGTCTTCGCGCACACCGGCGGGGTCACCGGCGCCGAGGTGGCCGTCGCCGGCGGGGCCAGCGCCCTGGGCCACACCCTGCTCGAGGCGCTGCTGGGTGATCAGGCGATCCGCAGCCTGGCCGAGCAGGCGCGCGCGTCCCTGGACACGCGCGTCGCCGCGGTCTACGACGAGGAGGCCGCCCGGTACCGCGACGCGGTCGCCGAGCTGGGCATCGACGCGGCGGCCCCGGTGCGGCTGCGTGCCCTCGCCGACACCCTCTCCCGGGG
>JBAPWU010000059.1:0-3894 GCA_049283855.1 Kineosporiaceae bacterium | reverse complement strand
CTGTACGCCGCCAAGGCGGCCGGTCGCGATCGGTCCCGGCTCGCGCCCACGGCCCAGGCGGCGCAGTAGCCGGGCGATGGCGCCGGCGCCGGCGCAGGGGCCATGCCTGTCGCTGCCCTAACGCTGTCTTATCACCGACCCCGTTATCGTTTCGAGACCAATGGTGGAAAGGGCGGCGCAGCATGGCGGGTCGGCGGGTCGCGCAGACCCCGCGACAGCAACGACGACGGTCAGGGTCGGCGCATGTGGCCTCCACGCCGCGCCGGGTCCGGGTCACGCGCATCGCGATCGTCCTTGCCCTGGTCCCCGCGGCCGCGATCGGCACCGGCCTCAGCCGGCTCGGCGAGTCCCCGGCGACCGAGACGGTGACCACTCTGGCCGGCTCGGGCACATCGCCGTCCACGCGCGCGCCAGCGCGCGTCCCCTATCCGGACGCCGCGTCGTCCGCCCCGGTCCGGGTCACCGGCGGGACCTCGCCGTCCCCGAGTCGCAGGCCCACGACGACGAGAACCACCCCGACCGGCACGCGGACGACGACGCGCCGCCCAGCGGTCGGCCTCACCGCTCCCGCACAGCAACTGACCGATCTGCGGTACGTGACCGGGTCCGCCTCGCCGGCCCAGACGCTGGACCTCTACCTGCCCGAGCGCTCCGGGAGGCCGGTCCCGCTCGTGATCGACATCCACGGCGGCGCCTTCATGGCCGGCGGCAAGAGCGAGGACCGCGGGCGGATCGATGCGCTCGTGGCCGACGGGTACGCCGTGGCCAGCCCCAACTACCGGCTGACGGACGAGGCGCCGTTCCCGGCCGGGGTGAAGGACGTGAAGGCGGCCGTCCGCTGGCTGCGGGCCTCATCGGCCCGGTACGGCATCGACCCCGATGCCTTCGCCGCCTGGGGCGACTCGGCCGGCGGCTACTTCGCCACCATGCTCGGCACCACGAGCCGGCAGAGGACGACCTTCGACGACCCGGCGCTCGGCAACGCCACGGTGAGCAGCGCCGTCCAGGCCGTCGTCGCCTTCTACGCCCCGGTGGACTTCGCCACCATGGACGCGCAGGCGGCCGATCCGGTCGGGTGCACGCAGGGGGCGCAGGCGCACGACGAGGCGGGTTCCCCGGAGTCGCGCTGGCTGGGCAGGCCCCTGCCGTCGGCGGTGGCCACGGTGAGGGCGGCCAACCCGCTCACCTACCTGCGCGCCACGCCGGCGCCTCCCCCGTTCTTCGTCGCGCACGGAACGCAGGACTGCAACGTGCCGCACGGGCAGTCGCTGGAACTGGTCAAGGCACTGAAGGCCAAGGGGGTACCTCAGTCGCTCACCCTGCTGGACGGCGTCGGGCACGGTGGGGCGGAGTTCGGCCAGTTGCAGGGACGTGTCATCGCCTTCCTCAACCGAACGGTCGGCCGCGGCTGACCGGGGCCTGATCCGGGGCTGACATGCCCGAGGCCACCACCTACGCTTTGGCACCCATGGACATCGTCGACGCCCGGGTACGGCTGCCCCAGGACCTGCGCCCCGACGCGGACTACCAGGCTCCGCCGCGCCAGCGGGAGCAGTACGACACGGTGCTCGACCTGACCGCGAAGATGAACGCCGGCACCCTGGACGCCCTGCTCGCCGATCTGGACCGGGCGGGGATCGGCCAGGCCGTGATGCATGCCGAGTCCGAGGGCGGCGAGGACGCCGACGCGCTCAACGCCGCGCTGTGCGCTGTGCTGGACCGCCACGGCGACCGGTTCGTGGGCATCGGCTGCGTCGACATCGGCGTCCCGTTCCCGACCGCCCTCTCCGGCAGGTGCAGCGGATCGCCGAGGCCGGGCTGCTCGGCATCTGCCTGGAGCCGGCCTTCTTCGGCCGCGACATCGACGAGCGCCACCTCTACCCGATGTACTCTCGCGCCGAGGAACTCGGCCTGATCGTTGCCGTGCACACGGGCATCACGTACAGCCGGATGCATCCGCTGCGCCATGAGCGGCCCGAGTTGCTCGACCAGGTCGCCTGCGACTTCCCCGACCTGCGCCTGATCGCCTGCCACGCCGGCTGGCCGTGGGCAACCGAGTACGCCGCCGTCGCCCGCCGGCACCCGACCGTCTACCTCGAGTTCGGCGCGCTGGCCCCCAAGTACGTGGCCCGCCCCGGTTCCGGCTGGGACGCCATGTTCGCCATGATGCCCACCGTGCTGCGCGAGAAGGTGCTCTACGGCAGCGACTGGCCAATGATCGCCCCGACCCGCGCCCTCGCCGAGTGGCGCGCCTCCGGACTCCCAGCCCCGGCCCTCGAAGCCCTCTTCGCGGGCAACGCCCGTCGCCTGTTCGGCCTGCCCGCGCCCGCCTGACCGACTCCGATGACCACCCTGACCGACCTGCTCGAGGACGCGGCGCACCGTCACGGGGACACGACCTTCCTGCGCAAATCAGCAGAGTGAGACCACCTACGCGCAGCTGCTCGCCCTCTCCCGTGGGTACGCGCGATCCCTTGCCGACCAAGGGATCATGCTCGGCGATGCCGTCTGCCTGATGATGCAGAACAGCACGAGCAGGTGGCGCTGTGGTTCGCCCTGAACCGGCTGGGCGCCCTGCATGCTCCGCTGAACACCGCCCTGTCCGGCCCCCGGCTCGCCCGCGCTGCGTGTCGCCGCACCCCGTCTCGTGATCGCCGATCCGGACCTGGCCGCCCCGATCCGCGGCGCCGTCCAGAGCCTGGACGGCGTGCGCCTGGTCGAGCCGGGGGAACTCGCCCCCGCGCCGGGGGCCGGCGACACCGGCTCTCGCACATCGGAGATCGACGAGCTGGCCACGGCGACCCTGCTCTTCACCTCCGGCACCACCGGACCGTCGAAGGCATGTGCCCTGTCGCACCGCTACCTGGTTCGCCAGGCCCAGCTGCACGCCGAGGCCCTCGGCCTGCACAGCGACGACGTGCTCCACTCACCGTTCCCGTTGTTCCACATCGACGCCGCCACCCTGACCGTCGGCGCCGCACTGGCGGTCAGCGCGACAGCCGCTGTCGGGCAATGGTTCAGCCGATCGGGCTTCTGGGACGAGATCCGCGCGTGCGAGGCCACGGTGTTCAACGTCATGGGCGCCACGCTGAGCATCCTGTGGAAGCAGCCCCCGACCGAGCGCGTTCGCGACCATCGCCTCCGCCTCGGCTGGGGCGTGCCGATCCCGCAGTGGTGGGCGGGATTCGAGCAGCGGTTCGGCGTCCCCCTTCGCCAGGTCTACGGCCTGACCGATGCCGGTGTGCCGGTCTACGACCCGGTGACCGGGCCTCGCAGACCAGGCGCCGCCGGGCGGGTCCTCGACGCCTTCCAGGTGCGCATCGACGCGGACGGCGCGCCGGCCGCTCCAGGGCTGGTCGGGGAGATCCTGGTCCGCGGCCGCGAGCCCGGTCTGGTGATGAACGGCTACCACGGCATGCCGGAGGCGACCGCGGCCACCATCGTGGACGGCTGGGTGCCCGGTGACCGGCCCGAGAAATCACCGCTCGACGAAGGCGATCCGCCGATTGAGCTGCTGGTGCGCCTCGGTGTCGTTGGGCACCACGGGCCGCGAGGAGCCGTACCCACGCACCTCGAGCCGCGTGGCCGGCACCCCCCGGCTCACCAGGTAGTCCGCCACGGCCTGAGCGCGCCGGGTGCTCAGGGCACGGTTGCGGGCCTCGTTCCCCCGGTCGTCGGTGTGGCCCTGGACCTCGATCCGAACGCCGGGGGTGGCCAACAGGAGCGCAGCGACCCGGTTCAGCGTGGCGATCGACCTTGGCCGCACGGTGGCCCGGTCGGTGTCGAACAGGATCGGGTGCGCCTTCACCGCGGCGCTGAGCTGCTCGGCCACGGTGCCGTCGGCCGTCGCCGTCACGCCGGCAGCGGCCTCGGCCGGCGGACTCGCCGGCGGAC
>JBAPWU010000058.1:0-6127 GCA_049283855.1 Kineosporiaceae bacterium | reverse complement strand
CGCGACGGACGCGGTGACCTGGGTCTGCGGCTGGGCCGAGGCGAACACCCGCGGCTCGTGCCGGTACCGGCCGGGCACGTACTCCTCGAGCACGGCGTGGAAGTTGGTGCCGCCGAAGCCGAACGCGCTCACGCCGCCGCGACGCACGTCGCCGGAGGGCGCGGGCCACTCGCGCAGCGACGTGTTCACCCGGAACGGGACGGTGCCCCAGTCCACGTTCGGGTTGGGGTCGTTGAAGTTCAGGGACGGCGCCATCACCTTCTCGTGCAGGCTGCGCGCCATCTTGAACAGGCCTGCGGTGCCGGCCGCGGCCTTGAGGTGGCCGATGTTGGACTTGACCGAGCCGAGCGCGATCGAGCCCGGGGCGGCACCGGCCGCACCGAACACCGCGGTGAGGCTGGACAGCTCGGCGGCGTCGCCGACCCGGGTCGAGGTGCCGTGCGCCTCGACCATGCCGGCCGAGGCCGGGGAGACGCCGGCCATCGACCAGGCCCGCTGCACGGCGAGCTTCTGGCCCACCGGGTTGGGCGCAGTGATCCCCTTGCCCTTGCCGTCGCTGGACCCGGCCAGGCCGGTCAGCACGGCGTAGATCCGCCGGCCCTGCTTCTCGGCATCCTCCAGGCGCTGCATCACGAACAGCGCGGCGCCCTCGCCCATCACGAAGCCGTCGGCGCCGGCATCGAACGGCCGGGTGCCGCTGGCCGAGAGCGCACCGATCTTGCAGAACTTCACGAACGCGGCGACACCCATGTTGCGGTCCACCCCGCCGGTGATCACCGCGTCGTACTGGCCCTCGACCAGCCCGTCGACGGCGGCCCACATCGCGGCCAGGCCCGAGGCACAGGCCGCGTCGGTGGTGAAGTTGGGACCGCGGAAGTTGAACAGGTTGGCCACCCGGCCGGCCAGCACGTTGGACAGCTCACCGGGCATGGTGTCCTCGGTGATCTCCGTGAAGCCGGCCAGGAAACGCTCCTTGGCCTCGGCGACCATCTGTGCCCGCAGCCCTGCGTCCAGGCCGGCGAAGGAGGGCGAGGTCTCCAGGGCCTGGAGGAACTCGGGCAGTTCGATCCGCAGGCTGGAGCGGTAGTGCTTCTCGCCGCCGATCGCGTTGCCCAGCACCACGGCGACGTTCTCGGGGTCGACCTCCCAGTTCGGCCAGCCGGCATCGATCAGCGCCGCCCGCGCGGCGCTGATCGTCCAGCGCTGCCCCTCGTCCATCTGGTTGGCCACGGTCGGCGGGACCGGCAGCTTCCACTCCCGCGGCTCCCAGGGGAAGTCGCGCACCCAGCCGCCGATCCGCGAGTAGGTCTTGTCCGGGGCGTGCGGGTCGGCGTCGTAGTACAGATCCGGGTCCCAGCGCTCCGGCGGGACGTCGCTGATCGAGTACCTGCCACCGGAGATGTTGCCCCAGAAGGCCTCTCCGGTCGGGGCGTCGGGCATGATCGCCGACATCCCGACGATGGCTACTGGGCTCAAACCCGGGGTCATGACTGGTCCTTCCGGTAGATCACGTCGGCCACCGCGTTCATGTCGGCGAGCAGCCCGGCCTGGGCGGCGTACACAGCCTCGAGCGGCAGCTGGGATGCCAGGGCGGCGGCCTGGACGGCGGTGCCCTCGGCGGCGCCGGCGACCCAGCGCAGCCCGTCCGCGGCGGTCTTCAGTGCGGCCTCTCGCGCGAAGACCCGGCTGATCGCGGCCAGCGCGGTCGCGTCGAAGCGCCGGTCGGTCTTCTCGTGCGCGGTGCCGTCGGCGGCGGCCGCGGCCCGCCGTGCCGCGGCACCGGCGGTCTCGGTCCAGGCGATCAGCTCGCCGAGCCGGAACAGCACGTGCTGGTTGCGGGTGAGCCGACCGGCCTGGCAGGCGTTCAGGACCGCGGCCAGGCACTCGCTGGCCAGCGCCGCGGTGTCCGCACCGACCTGGGGGTTGCGCTGGTGCAGGGTCCGCAGCTCCCGGGCCGCATCGACGAAGTGGGCGCCGCGCGACTTCAGGTGCAGCTGCCACCGGTCGCGGGCGATGGTCATCTCCAGGATCTCCGAGGTGCCCTCGTAGATGGTGGTGATCCGCACGTCGCGCTTGATCTTCTCCACCACGTAGGGACGGGTGAAGCCGTAGCCACCGTGGGCCTGGATCGCCGCCTCCGCGGCGGCGTTGCCGGACTCGCTCGCCAGGTACTTGGCGATCGCGCCCTCGGTGTTCAGCGCACCGCCCACGCCCTCGCCGGCATCGAGCCGGACCGAGGTCTCCTCGATGAAGGCGCGGGCCGCCTCCAGCCGGACGACGTGCGGCACGATCAGTTTGTGGGTGTAGCCCTGCTTCTCGGCCAGGACCGATCCACCCTGCTCCCGGTTCTGGGAGTAGGTGATCGCGCGCTCCATGGCTTCCCAGCCGCCGCCGAGACCGAACGCGGCGACCATCACCCGGGTGTAGCCGAACACCTGCTGGGCCTGGACCAGCCCGCGGCCCTCGACCCCGCCGATCAGGTTCTCCACCGGCACCACGACGTCGTCCAGGAACAGGGCGGCGGTGTTCGACAGCCGGATCCCGTGCTTGTCCTCCGGCGGCGCGGTGGTGAAGCCCTCGACCCCCCGCTCGACCACGAACCAGGTCGGTCCGGCCGGTGCCAGGGCGAGGATCGTGGTCGCATCGGCGATGGTGCCGTTGCTGATCCACTGCTTGCGCCCGTTGATCTTGTAGTGGGTGACCACGCCATCGGTCTCGATCGGCACGGCGGTGGTGGTCATCGCGCCGAGGTCGCTGCCGGCGTCGGGCTCGGTGGCGCCGTAGGCGAAGACGATGCCCTCCTCGGCGATCCGGCCGAGCCAGTGGGCGCGCTGCTCCTCGGTGGCCCCGACCAGGATCGGGTCGCTGCCGAGGAAGGTGGCGAAGACCGCCGTGGCCAGCCCGATGTCGTGCCGGGCCATGATCTCGCAGACCCGGTAGGAGTCGAACGCGCCGCCCCCCATGCCGCCGTAGGCCTCGGGCACGAACACCAGTTGCACGCCCAGCTCGTCGCTGCACATCGCGCGCACGATGTCCTCGGGGCAGACGTCGTCGTGGTCGAGCTGCAGCTGACGCTCGGGGGTGAGCGTGGCGCCGACGAAGTCGCCCAACGCCTCCAGCATCAGGTTCAAGGTGCCGAGGTCGAGCCCCTCACCGCTGAACACATGCCCCGTGACCTGCTCGGACGTGGCGGTCATCTCGTGGTCCCTTCGACTAACTCGGTCATGGCCGTGCCGACGCACGAACGCAGGAGCACCTCGGCGATGTCGGTGACCGTGGAGGCCACCTCGCCGGCGGGGCCGGCGCAGTTCTCTGACCTGACGGCGTGGACGCCGTCGGTGAGCATGACGATGCAGAACGGGCCGGCCGTAGTCAACAGCCCGGGCGTGCGGTCGCGCGGCCCGGGAGAGCGGTTGCCCTTCCAGATGAAGCCCTCGATCGTCGCCCGCCGCATCAGGCCGTCCTCGCCGGGCGCCATGACAGTCATCGCCGAACCGAGGATCATCCGAACAACCAAAGTAGTGTTCCTCTCCCCGGCGGCTGACGAGTCAGGCGCCGGATCATGCCCTTCGGCGGGCGATCTCGTCCGCCAGCTGCGGCAGCACGGCGTGCAGGTCTCCGACCACGCCGAAGTCGGCGATGGCGAAGATCGGCGCCTTCGGGTCCTTGTTCACCGCCACGATCGTCTTCGAGCCCTGCATGCCGGCCCGGTGCTGGATCGCCCCGGAGATGCCTCCGGCGATGTACAGCTGGGGGGCGACGGTCTTGCCGGTCTGACCGATCTGCTGGTCGTGCGGGTACCAGTCGAGGTCGGTGGCGGCCCGCGAGGCCCCCACCGCACCGCCGAGCGCATCGGCCAGGCCCTCGATCACCCCGAAGCCCTCGGCAGAGCCCACGCCGCGTCCGCCGGCGACCACGATCGCGGCATCCAGCAGTTCGGGGCGGCCCGAGGCCTGTTTCGGGGAGCGCGAGACGACCCGTGCGCTGCGCGCGACGTCGCTGAAGGCCACGGCCACGCTCTCGACCGTGGGGGCTCCGGCGCCCTCGACCGGTTCGGCCGTCACGGCGTTAGGTCGCACGGTGATCACTGGGACGCCGCGAACCACCTCGCTGCCGGCCACCCACTGCCCGGCCACGACCGACTGGGTCGCCATCACCGACGTCCCGTCCGGGCCAGCCTGCACGTCGACGGCGTCGGTCACGATGCCCGAGTCGAGGGCGACCGCGACCCGCCCCGCGACGTCCTTGCCCTCCGGCCCGGAGGTGACCAGCACCGCTCCCACACCGTCGCGGCCGGCCAGCTGGGCCAGCGCCTCGGCCTTGGGCACGACCAGGTAGTCCTGCAGGTCGCCGTCCTCGACGGCGTAGACGGTGGCGGCGCCGTAGCGGCCGAGCTCGGCCACCACCTGGTCGTTCGCCCCACCGAACAGCACCGCGGCGGGGGTGCCGAGCCGACGGGCCAGGGTGAGGAGTTCGAACGTGGGTTTGCGGACGCCGGAGGCAGAACGCTCGACGAGGACCAGGACTTCGGACACGGATCTCTCCTGCTGATTCGGCGGGACTCGGCGACCGGTCGAGAACCGGTCGGAACGGCGCGGGGAGGTCTAGATGAAGCCTCGCCCGACCAGGAACTCGGCGATCTTGGCGGCGCCCTCGCCGTCGTCGGGGACGACGGTCCCGGCCTGGCGCGGCGGGCGCGGAGCCATCGACCGCACCCGGCAGGCTGCCGCCTCCAGACCCACGTCGGACGGCGCGATGCCCAGATCGGCCAGGCTCAGCGTGGTGACCGGCTTCTTCTTGCTCGCCATGATCGCCTTGAAGGCGGGGTAGCGGGCCTCCCCGGTCTGGTCGGTGACCGAGACCAGCGCCGGCAGCGAGGCGACCACTTCCTCGGTGGCGTTGTCGCCACTTCGGTGAATGGTGACCGTGCCGTCGGCGACGGCGAGCGAGGCCGCGAAGGTGACCTGAGGGATCCCGAGCCGCTGGGCGACCATCGCCGGCACCACCGACATCTCGGCGTCGGTCGAGGCCATGCCGCAGACCACCAGGTCGAAGCCGGTCTGCTCCAGCGCCTTGGCCAGCACCAGCGAGGTCGCCATGGCGTCAGACCCCTTGATCGCCGCGTCCTGGACGTGCACGGCGCTGTCGGCACCCATCGCGAGCGCCTTGCGCAGGGCGTCGGTCGCCTTGGGCGGACCGACGGTCAGGGCCACGACCTCGGCCTGCAGACCGCCCTCGACCAGACGGATGGCCTGCTCGACGGCGTACTCGTCGAGTTCACTCAACCGACCCTCGACCGCGGACCGGTCGAGGGTCAGGTCGGCGGCGAAACTCCAGTTCGCCGTCGGTTCGGGCACGTACTTGACGGGCACGACGATCTTCATCAAGGCTCCCAGCTCTCACGCGCCCCCACCCCGAGCTCGGGGCCGGGGGGGTGCCGCCGTCAACGGCGATTCGGCTTGACCGTATGGGAGCACCACCAGGCACTCCCCAGGACTTTGGGACCACCATGGCGTTACGGCCCCGAGGCCATTGTGGCACTCGGTGCCGCGCGGGACGTACGGCCCAGAGCGGACACGCGTGCCGGACGAACGGGTCGATAGCCCCACCGAGCGCGGCGTGGCGCGGCCCCGGACAGGTCAGTGCGCAAGGTCGATCACCAGTCGGCTGGGCCCCTCGAGCCGGTAGGCGCGCAGTCCCGCCTGCGTCCGCAGGCCGATGCCCAGGCTGAGCACCGCCTCGAAGTCCCCCGCATCGGCGATCTGGAGGACGTTGCCCAGCATCGGGGACAGCCGGTGCGGCCCGGTGTAGGCGGCGTGCGGGACGCCGTCCCCGACCTGGACCGCGTTGTCGAAGGTGGCGTTCTGCACGCTGACCTGCACGAACCTGTCGCCCTGCAGACTCACCGGGTCACCGGAGCCGTCCTCGGTGACCTTCGGGACGTAGCCCGCGCGCCAGGCCCCGAAGGTGCCCTGGAACTCGATCACCACCCGGTCGAAGGTGCCCTGGTCGGCGGCCCTGATCTCCTTCACCACGGCGGCCTTCAGGACCCCGGACGGGGCCGGCGAGGCCGGGCCGGCGAGCGCCCCGGTGGCTGTGGGCGCGGGCGGGGCCACGGCTCCCGGGG
>JBAPWU010000057.1:0-3327 GCA_049283855.1 Kineosporiaceae bacterium | reverse complement strand
GGGTGCACACCGGTGGGCCGGCCACCTCGCCGATCGACCTGATCATCGCGCCGGGCAGCACCCGCCCCCGCCGGAGCCGGATGCGCCTGCACGAGCACCGGCTCTTCCCGGGCGAGGTCCATTCGATCGCCGGGCTGCGGCTGACCAGCCCGGTACGCACCGCCGCCGACCTGGCCCGCAGCCTTCCGTCGGCCCAGGTGGCCGGCCAGCTGGACCGGTTGCGCCGGAGCTGCGGCGTGCGCGCCGTCGATGTGGTCGAGCAGCTCGAGGGGATGAGCCGCTGCCGCGGCGTGGCCCGGGCCCGGGATCTGGTTCTGGCCTGGGCGAGCTCGCTGGCCTCAGTTCCGCTTGTGTGAGCCGCCGGTGATCCGATAAGCGTCGACGACGCCTTCGACCTTGCGGACGGCGTTCATCACGTGGTCGAGATGGGCCGGATCGCCCATCTCGAAGGTGAACTTGGAGATCGCCATCCGGTCGCCGCCCGTGGCCACGGTCGCGGCCAGGATGTTGAGGTGGTTGTCCGACAGGACCCGGGTGATGTCGGCCAGCAGCCGGTTCCGGTCGAGCGCCTCGACCTGGATCTGGACCAGGAACAGGCTGCCCGAGGTGGGCGACCACTCGACCTCGACGATCCGCTCCGGCTCGGCGCGCAGGCCCGTCACGTTCGCGCAGTCGTTGTGGTGCACCGAGACCCCGTTGCCGCGGGTGACGAACCCGATGATCGGGTCGCCGGGCACCGGGGTGCAGCATCGGGCGAGCTTGACCCACAGGTCCTCCACCCCGCGCACGACGACACCGGGGTCGCCCAGGCGGGTGCGCCGGGCCCGGCTCGGGGTGGCCGCCTCGGCCAGATCCTCCTCGGCCCCCTCCTCCCCGCCCAGGGAGTGCACCAGCCGGGAGACCACACTGGCCGCGGCGATGTGCCCCTCACCGACCGCCGCGTACAGCGCGGACACGTCGGCGTAGCGCAGCTCCTGGGCAAGGGCCACCAGCGTCTCGTGGCTGAGCAGGCGCTGGATGGGCAGGTGCTGCTTGCGCATCGATTTGGCGATCGCGTCCTTGCCCTGCTCGATGGCCTCCTCGCGCCGCTCCTTGGAGAACCACTGCCGGATCTTGTTCCGCGCCCGGGGGCTGCGCACGAAGGTGAGCCAGTCCCTGCTCGGGCCGGCGCCGTCCGCCTTGGAGGTGAACACCTCGACCACGTCACCGTTGTCGAGCATGCTCTCCAGCGGCACCAGCCGCCCGCTGACCCGCGCCCCCATGCACCGGTGGCCGACCTCGGTGTGCACCGCGTAGGCGAAGTCGACCGGGGTCGAGCCGGCGGGCAGAGCCACCACGTCGCCCTTGGGCGTGAAGACGTAGACCTCCTGGGCGTTGATCTCGAACCGCAGCGAGTCGAGGAACTCCCCCGGGTCGGAGGTCTCCCGCTGCCACTCCAGCAGCTGGCGCAGCCAGACCATGTCGTTCGCGCCGCCGTCGGCGTCGCGGCCGATCCGGTTCGGGTCGTCCTTGTACTTCCAGTGCGCGGCCACGCCGTACTCGGCCCGGCGGTGCATCTGGTGGGTGCGGATCTGGATCTCCACCGGCTTGCCCTCGGGCCCGATCACCGTGGTGTGCAGGGACTGGTACATGTTGAACTTGGGCATCGCGATGTAGTCCTTGAACCGCCCCGGCACCGGGTTCCAGCGCGCATGCAGCGCACCGAGCACCGCGTAGCAGTCGCGCACCGACTCGACCAGGACCCGCACCCCGACCAGGTCGTAGATGTCGGCGAAGTCGCGGCCCCGCACGATCATCTTCTGGTAGACGGAGTAGTAGTGCTTGGGCCGGCCGGTCACCATCGCCTTGATCTTGGCGGCCCGCAGGTCCGCGCTGACCTGCTCGCGCACCTGGGCCAGGTAGTCCTCCCGGGCCGGTGCCCGCTCCGCGACCAGCCGCACGATCTCGTCGTAGACCTTGGGGTACAGGGTGGCGAAGGACAGGTCCTCCAGCTCCCACTTGATCGTGTTCATGCCGAGCCGGTGGGCCAGGGGGGCGTAGATCTCGAGCGTCTCGCGCGACTTGCGCTCGGCCGAGGCCTGCGGCACGTACCGCCAGGTGCGCGCGTTGTGCAGCCGGTCGGCGAGCTTGATCACCAGGACCCGGATGTCGCGCGACATCGCGACCACCATCTTGCGCACGGTCTCGGCCTGGGCGGCGTCGCCGTAGACGACCTTGTCGAGCTTGGTCACGCCGTCGACCAGCATGGCGACCTCGTCGCCGAAGTCCTTGCGCAGCGCCTCGAGGGTGTAGTCGGTGTCCTCGACCGTGTCGTGCAGCAGGGCGGCGGCCAGGGTCGGCGGGGTCATCCCCAGCTCGGCCAGGATCGAGGCGACCGCGACCGGGTGGGTGATGTAGGGGTCGCCGCTCCTGCGCTTCTGCCCGGCGTGGGCACGGGCCGCCGCGTCGAAGGCTCGCTCGATCATCGACAGGTCGGCCTTGGGGTGGGTCACCCGTACCGTGCGCAGCAGCGGGTCGAGCAGGGGCGAGGTGCTCGACCCGCGCCCCGAGCCGAACCGGGCGATCCGGGACAGCACCCGGCTGGTCGTGGGCAGTGCCTCGCTGCCCGCCACCTGTCGATGGCGGGGTTGGGTGTTCGCAGCGGCGGTCTCGACCGGCGCAGGGTCGTCGGCGACGGTGTCCGTCGCCCCGGGAACCGTGTCCTCCGCCATTGGTCGAGTGTAGATCAGACCGTCAGCAGCGCCCGGACCCTACGTCCGCCCAAGAGGGCGCGCCCGTCCAGCGCAGCGATCTCCATGAGCACGGCCACCTCGGCCACCTCGCCGCCCAGTTGCTCGACAAGGTCACATGCGGCCTGCGCCGTGCCCCCGGTGGCGAGCACGTCGTCGCAGACCAGAACCCGCTGACCGGGCCGCACGCCGTCCGCGTGGACCTCGATCTCGGACTGGCCGTACTCCAGGTCGTAGGCCGCCCCGACGGTGTCGTGGGGCAGCTTGCCGAACTTGCGGATCGGCACGAATCCCAGGCCGAGCGCGATCGCCACCGGCGCGGCGAGGATGAACCCGCGGGCCTCGATGCCCACCACGAGGTCGATGCCCGCTCCCGCCGGGGCGCCGCGGAAGGGTGCGGCGAAGGCCTCGACCACCCGGGCGAAGGCGGGGCCGTCGGCCAGCAGGGGGGTGATGTCGCGGAACAGGATGCCCGGGCTGGGGTGGTCCGGGATGGTCCGGATCAGCGCCAGCAGCTCCCGCTCGGAGATCGGGCCCGGGCCGCTCATCGGCCCTTGCGCCTGGGCTGCTGGCGCTGGCCGGCGGACGGCGCGGGCGC
>JBAPWU010000056.1:0-11213 GCA_049283855.1 Kineosporiaceae bacterium | reverse complement strand
AGCAGCATCCGCCCGTCCGGCAACGCCACCGCGGCCACGCCGGTCACCAGGCTGGTGTGGCCGGTGAGTGGGTCACCGACCGGGGTGGCGGTGGTGGGGTCCCACAACCGGACCGTCCGGTCGTGGCTGGTGGTGGCCAGCAGCATCCGCCCGTCCGGCAACGCCACCGCGGCCACGCCGGTCACCTCGCGGGTGTGGCCGGTGAGTGGGTCACCGACCGGGGTGGCGGTGGTGGGGTCCCACAACCGGACCGTCGCGTCGTTGCTGGTGGTGGCCAGCAGCATCCGCCCGTCCGGCAGCCGGACGGCGGCCACCCCGGTCACCGTGTCGGTGTGGCCGGTCATGGGAATCGATAGCGGTGCGACGGATGGTCGGGTGGGGAAGACGAGGAGGCGTGGGCTCGGCCCGTTCGCCGGTGCGGTGGTGTCGGCGGTCTGGTGTGCGCCGCTGAGCACGGCTCTGCCGACAGCGCGTTCCATGCAGCGCTGCTGGCGGTTGGCTCCGAGGGGCACGAGGTCGCGGGTGGTGATGGCTGCGGCGATGTCGAGCGGGACGGGTGCCCGACCGTAGCGGGTGGCGAGGACAGCACTGGTGAGGCTGTCGAGGTCAAGGGCGTCGACGAGGTTTCCGGTGATGTCATCCCAACGGTTTGTCCGCGCGAGGTGTCCGCTGAGGTGGACGCGCAGGTACGCGGGGAGGTCATCGAGGCGTTCTTCGGCGAGGTTGAGCAGAGCGTGGGTGACTGCGGTGGCTCGTGGGGCGGGGGGTGTTGTCATGGTTCGGCGCGGTTGAGGAAGAACTCCTGGAAGGTGCGGTGTGCGAGTCGGTAGACGCTTTGGCCGTCCTCGGCGTCGAGCATGACGTACGGGGCGGCGTCGATGAGGACGCGGTCGATGTCGGGTTCGGTGACGCTTCTGGTGACCGTGGACGTCAGGGCGGCGAGGGCGTTGGCGACCGTGAGCCAGATCCGGTCTGCGCGCGGCAGGCCGCGGCCCTGGGTGTGTGCGAGAGCCTCCAGGAGTAGTTCGTAGACGGGGTCTTTGGCGGCGAGCCGGTCGACGGCATGACGGAACAGTTCGCGGTGGTCCCGTGCCAGCAGGGTGGCCAGATCGCCGGCCCGAGCCGGGTCGGTGAGCAGGGTGGAGGTGGCGAGCAGTTCGTGCACCGCGAGCCTGGCATACAGGAACTCCCGGTCGCGGCCGGCGATGTTCTCGGCCACTGCCTCGATCGCGTCACTGACCACGCCCGGTCCGGACGGCTTCAGGGCGGCCGTGAGCCGGCGACGCACGTAGCTGCGGACGGCGTCCGAGTCGTGCTCGACGGTGACGACCTCGAACCGGGCGCGGCCGCCGAGGGCGTCCAGAAGGTTCTCGTCGTCCGGCTCTGGCAGGTCTGGGCCTTCGTTCGTCGACCGGCGGGTCCCGACGATCACGCGGCACCCGGGGACGGCGGCGAGTCGGCGCAACACGGACCCGGCGATCGCGAACGGGTCTTGGGCCTCGTCGAGAGCGTCGGTCAACAGTGTGAACGGACGTGGGCGTTCACGGAACCGATCGAGGAGCCAGTCGATGCGTTGGCTCAGCTCGAGCCCGGCCGACGGCTCGCCGAAGCCGGCATCTTTCGCGAGGCGGGTGACCAGAGCGGACGTGGACAGGCCGGTGAGCAGGACGGTGTCGTCGAAGACATCGTCGCCGGGGGCTTGGTCTTCGGGCAGGAGTTCGATCAGGTTGGTGGAGACGAGCAGGCCGCGCAGTTGCGGGGTGGCGTGCACGACGAGGTTGCCGAGCAGCGCGGACTTGCCCGATCCGGCCGCACCGGTGACGACCAGCAGCCCGTGCGAACCATCAGCGGCGTGCCCATGCAGCCAGGCGCGGATCTGGCGTCGCTCCTGGGCCCGGCCCTCGAAGAACCAGGCCAGCTCCCCCTGCTCGGCCCCCTGCGCCTTGGGGATGAAGTGGCTCTTCTTATCCTCGGGCAGACCCTCCAGGTACGCGCGCAGCTCCCGGTACACATCCAGTGGGGCGGTGACGTCCTGATCGAACTCACGACGCCGGCGGATCGGGGTCGCGCCCCCCAGGCTGCGGGTGACCACCACCGGGTCCTCGCCGCCGGCGGCTCGCAGCCGGTCCTCGACGGCTGAAACGAGGTCACGGATCCGGATGGCCCGGTCATTGCTCTCGTACGCGTTGAGGGCACCGCGCAACGCATCGCGGAACCTGCCCAGGAACGTGGTGCCCTTCCCGCCGGCCCCGATCAGTGCGAGCCGGCTCGGGGTGTCAAGGCCACGGCAGCGTTCGTCGACGAGCTCGACGAACCGCCCTGCTCCGCACGCTTCGACCACGACGATCGCCCACGCCCCCGGAGCGTCACAACGAGTCGTCCACTCGGAGAGGATCGGTCCGGCCAAGACCTCCGGGCCACAGCCTCTCAGCGAGTCGCTCCTTTGGCTGAACTCCGTGGCCAGCCAGGCTCTCTCTCCGCTGGACTCACCGTGGCCGATCCAGACCACCACGGAGTTCGCGGGTCGTTCGCGCTCCGCCCAACGGGCGAGGTGCTCGCCTGCCCACCCGTTGTCGCGTGGACCGTGCCCCACGTGAGGTGAGACTTCCGCGCCGTAGGGAGCCAGGGCTGCGGACAAGTCCTCGGCGACGCGTTCGGCGGCGTCCAGGTTCTCGAAAGGGCGCTCGAGGTCCTGCCGGTAGTGGCCGATCGGGATCGTCACCAGGACGAAGCCAGCGTCGTCCAGACCGTTGGCTTCGCTCACGTGTCGTCCTCGTCGAGCTGGAGGTCGCCCGGCGCCACGACCATCGTGTGCTGGACCACCGCCGACGACCCGCCCGCCTTCACCTCGATCTTGTAGGTGCCTGGCTCGGTGAGGTCCACTCGAGCCACGCGGAGGTCCTCGGCCTCACCGTCCTGCCGAGAGCGCCGCAGCCGCGGCGTGGCGACCAGCCGGCCCGTCGAGGCGTCATGCACCAGACACGTCGCCGACCGCGCGTCCGGACCATCAACCCGGACCACCAGCGGCTCGGCCGCGGACACCATGTCCGGGACGTCGACGCCGAGCTCGGTCGCGCCGAGCGGTGGTCCGAGCGTGTCGTTGCGGAGCACGTCGAGGACATGCGAGATCGCCTCGGGTGTCTTGGCGATCGATCCGTGCGACTGCGGCAGTGTCGCGGGGGAAAGGCCGAACGCGGCCGCCGCCCGTCGGAACACCGTCTCGTCCCCCCGCAGGTCTTCACGCGCCAGCACGATGCCGTCGGCGTCGGTGCGGACTGCGTGCTGCAGTGCGGTCACCTTCCCGGCGTCCAGCGACAGGCTCTGCATCGTCGGCTGATCGGTCCCCACCAGAAGCCGCAGGACCCCGGCCTCGCCGTCGAGCAACTGGGCATGACGCGCGATCGACTCTGCCGCCAGACCTGGATCACCCCCGAGAGTCGCGACGTCGTCCGCGGCAAGCAAACGCGCGGTCTGCCCCTCGTCCACACACCGATAGAAGGGCAACAGGTCATGCAGACCCGGCATCGTCGCGGCGAGCCGTCGCAACCGGCGCTTCGGCAACGGCACCGGCGTCCCACGGCCCTGGTTCAGGATCACCGCCGCCTTGACCGCGCCGTAGTAGGGCGTCCCGAGCGTCACCGTCACCGCGACATCCGATGCGCCGCCCAGCACGTGCGTGAAATACCGGGCGACCAACCCGCCCATCGAGTGCCCGACCAGCACGAGCCGGGCATCGGAGCTCCCCTTCGGGTGGTGACGCCACGCCGCCAGGTGCTGATCCGCGGCCACAGCATGCTGCTTCGCGTTGTGCTCCACGGACAGCCGCCAGTCATAGGCGAACTCCAGCAGGGCTGTTGGATCTGGCAACGCCGCGCGCAGGGACCCGGCGAGGTCGGTGTAGGGCTCGAACCCACGCAGCAACGGAGCGTACGACGAGAAGCGTAGGAGTCCCGCAGGCCTCACCCGGCCGACGTCGCCCTGGCGCTCGTCGTCGGTGACCCGCAACGCATCCAGCGAACCACCCGTCGTCCACGCAGAGGCATACCAGCCTGCATTGTCGAACCCCCAGAGCGTCTTGCCGGTGGCGCCTTCTATCAAGGCGCTACCCATGATGCCCGGCAGCAGAATGACAGCAGGGTTTCCAAGTGCCTCAGTCGTCATCGGTCCCCCCTGCTGGCTCATTGGTCTCGCGCCCGTCATCCTCGACGAACGGGTCCAGCGCGATCAGCATGTCGGAAGTACCCACGAAGATCCGGCCACCCGCCGAGGCGACGCACAGAGCGGGACGACCCAAGAACCAACGACGGCGAGTCTCTCCGGTCACCGGGTCCCACAACCGGACCGTCCGGTCGTCGCCGCCGGTGGTGGCCAGCAGGACCCGCCCGTCCGGTAGCGGCACCGCGGCCACGGCGGTCACCGTGCTGGTGTGGCCGGTGAGGGGGTCACCGACGGGGGTGGCGGTGACCGGGTCCCACAACCGGACCGTCTCGTCGGCGCTGGTGGTGGCCAGCAGGACCCGCCCGTCCGGCAGCGGCACCGCGGCCACCCCGGTCACCCAGTCCGTGTGGCCGGCCAAGGGAACGGAGAGGGGGTCCCGATCTCCGCACATCGCCCAGGCAAGGCGGCCCTCAGTGAGCGGACGCTGCGCGGAGCCGCCGTTGAGCGCAGCCAGTGTGATCGTGCGCAAGGTGGATCGGTCGTCTGGCCGCAGGCCTTCGGCGACATCTCGGCTCGCCACCGTCGCGGCGACCCATGGGGGCAAGGCGATTCGACCGAAGGATCGTGTCATCACCGAGCGAGCCACCGCGTTCGCATCGAGCCGGTCGAGGATCTCGGGTTGGGAGTTGAGGAGGTCCCAGCTATCCGAGACCGCGGCATGCTCCGATAGGTATCGCCTCAGATAGTCGTTCAGCCGCCCGCTGTTCTTCACCGACGACGCGACGAGCGCCGAGGCTACAGCGCGACGTTTCCTTGCCAGCGTCGGCGCAGCGCTCTCCATAACCGTGCATTCAACCTAACCAACTCGGGGCAGCGACAAGGACCGAGGCCTCGTCGGCTGGAGCCGAAGCATACTGCGATGAGATCTTCTCGGGCAGTCTCGTGGCGGCGCAGCCCCCGCGCAGGCCCCGCCCCCCGTAGTCAGCCGTCGACGACCACCCACGACCAGGCCCAGCCGTCCGCGGCGAGAATGCGGCGAAACCCGAGCGCGTACGGCATCGGTGCAGGTCACAGACCTGTCGTGGGTCGCTCTGGAAGGCCGTCGGCACAGCCTCCGTTGGTTCGAATCCATCACCCGCCCCAGCACCACAAAACGGCCCCCCGTTCCGATGCTCCTCGCGGGCCGTTCCTCCTCATTGAGCGCTCGACTCGGACCTCTCGAGAGCGGTGATCGCGGTGTTGAGTGCGGTGCGGGCGGCCCGCAGTTCAGCGAGGACGTCGACGGTGCGTTGCTGGGGCTCGCTGCGCAGGACGAACGCGCCGACGCCTTGGCGGGTTTCGATCAGGCCGTCGTCGACCAGCAGGTGCTGGGCCTGGCGGATCGTGTTCAGCCCCGGGACCTGATAGTGCTCCATCAATGACGTGATGGAGGGCAGCTGGTCGCCGGGTTTGAACTCTCCAGCGGTGATGCGTTGGTGGATGTCGGCTGCTATCTCGCGGTATCGTGCCACGGCCTGACAGTACCAAGTCCCTAGAGGTTGGGCAAGAGGACTCGAGAGGGCTAGTTAACATAAGGTCGATTATCGGCGCGCTGGATCGGCTTATTTTGGAGCCTATGCAAGGCGCTTATTCAGGCCTACTATGGCGGCATGCAGACGTTGCCGATCTCGAAGGTGAAGGACAAGCTCAACGAGCTGGTCGACGCCGCCGCGATCACCCGCGAGCAGGTGACGATCACCAAGAACGGCTCACCGGCCGCGGTGCTGATCGGCGTGGAGGAGTGGGAGTCGATCCAGGAGACCCTGTACTGGCTGTCCCAGCCGGGCATCCGCGAATCACTGGCGCAGGCCCAGGATGACGTGGCGGCGGGCCGGGTCTTCGACGAGGCGCAGATCCGAGCCGAGTTCGGCGTGCCCAAGCGCGACCGCTGAGTTCCCCCGATGAGCTACGAGGTGATCTTCACGGCCACCGCCCGGCGGGACCTGCAGCGCATCCCACCGCGCATCATCCCGGCCATCATCGAGTTCGTCTTCGGTGACCTGGCGGCCGCGCCGCAGCGGGTCGGCAAGCCGCTGGAACGGGACCTGTCCGGTACGTTCAGCGCCCGACGCGGCCCCTACCGGGTCCTGTACCGCATCGACGAGGACACCAAGAAGGTGACACTCCTGCGGGTCGCGCACCGAGCCGACATCTACCGCCCCGGCAGCGCCTAACCGGACCGCGGACAGGTTCGAGGTCCCCAGCCCGAAGACACCGCCCGGGGCCGCAGCAGCAGGGGGGACAAGGGAAAGCACTCTTCCGTCTTACCCTTGGCTCGTGCCGAGTGATTGACCACCCAAAGCGGCGCCAGGTGTCCGAGGCCCGATCGTTAGCTCAGGCCACGATCAGAGGATCGGCGCGTGAGACGTCACGTCACCAGCACCCTCCCTCCTCGCAGGGTGCTCGGCTCGTCAGCCGGTCGTGTCAGGGCGCACGCCGCCGCCGCTGGGCGGTCGAGCCAATCGAGTAACCGCCGGTGCGTCGCTCGGGCGGACTCCACGTCACAGGCGAAGACCTCGGATATCGCGCCGCCAACTTCGTATAGAGGTGCACGGCCTCAGAGACCGACTCGGCCCCATGCAGCACCTCATCGCGAGGATGCGCCTCGGATAGTCGACTTCTTCGGAACGTTCGGTTGCACCGACTGCCTTCTCGACCTCACAGCAGGACCCACCCTTTCGCTGGGATCGTGGACCACTTCGATCTGATCGCTGGGACGTCCGCCCGGGATCATCGTTGGTGCTCGGTGCCGCCTACGGGCCCGCGCAGGTAGTCGCGCGGTACGAGGAGCTCACTGCGACCGTCTTCCCCGCGTCGCGCCGACGACCGTGGCGCCTTGCCAGGTGCCTGGTGCGCACCGCCTATCAGCAGGAACCACGAGCCTTGGCCAGGAACAGTTGATCTTCGCCTCGCCCCGTACGGGCTCGTGCCGTGACAGAGGCGAGGCGCTAACAGGGGGTCAACGCAAGACGTCGACATGTGACTTATACCGACGGTTGGTCGGTGGATGCCCGCTCGTGGCGTCCGTCCACGACTCGACGAGGAGTTGGTCACCGTGACCGTTGACCGCACCAAGGGCCCGCGAAGTCGCCGCGGCCAGGGCGGGGAAGGCCCGCCGATCTCGTTGCTGGATTTCCTGTACCGGGTGATCAGCAAGGCCGGTGAGAGCACTCAGGTCTTGATGCGCTACTCGGTGTTCTTCGTGATCTTGTTGGGGTTGCCCCTGGTCGCGTTGTGTGTGCTGGCCAGCATTCTGGTCGGCTCGGCGACGTGGGTCTCGGTGGTGACGGCTTTGGTCAGCTCCGGCGCGGTGGGGACCGGGGTCGTGATCAGCCGGCGGAGCGGCGGCGACGGCGGTGATCAGAATGACCAGGGGGACGAGTAGCCCGCGGTCACGTGGCGGGGGCCACCATGTCGTGCACGGCGAGCAGCGCAGCCCCGATCATGCCGGCGTCGGGACCGAGCTGCCCGCACTCGATGGGCGGCACTTCGCGGCGGTTGGCGGAGAACAGGTCTCGGCGTGCACTGGCCCGGGCATTGTCGAGGAAGTACTGCTCGGCGGCGACCAGCCCTCCGCCCAGGACTACCAGTTGCAGGTCCAGCAGGGTCACCACGGAGGCGATCGCCCATCCCAGGCGCTCCCCCATCCGTTCGAACAGAGCTCGGGCCGCAGGATCTCCCGCGGCTGCGGCCGCCAGCAGGCTTCGCCCGGTGATGCCGTCGGCTCCGGTGAGCGGATCCCCCGAGGTATGGCCGGTGAGGGCGTTGGCCTGTCGTGCCAGGGCGGTGCCGGAGGCTTCGGCTTCGAGGCACCCGACCATGCCGCAGCCGCACACACCACCGGTGCGGTCGACGATGAGATGACCGACCTCCCCGGCCAGGCCACCGCGACCGCGGTGCAGGCGCCCTCCGAGGATGAGGCCGGCGCCGACGCCGGTGCCGACGGTGAACACGGCCAGGTCGGTCAGGCCGACTCCGGCCCCGATCGTGGCCTCGGCCCACGCCGCGGCGTTGGCATCGTTGTCGACCACCACGGGTAGGTCGGTGGCATCCGACAGGATGTCCCGAAGCGGTAGGTCTCGGTAGGTGTTGTTGGGGGCCCAGCGGATACACCCGGCGCCGGGATCGACCAGCCCGGCGGCACCCACCCCGACGCAGCGCACGTGCGGGTGCCGCTTGCGGAGTCGGTCGATCAGTTCGACAACGGTTGAGACCAACCCTTCGGCGCCATCCTCGTGCGGGGTAGGGACGACAAGGCGTTCCTGGACGCCGCCGGTGTCGGTGACCGCACCGGCAGCGATCTTGGATCCGCCGATGTCCACGCCGATCGCGCTAGTCCCAGTACTCACCAGGCCCCTCCGCGGGGGGTGGCGCGGCCGAGGCGCTCCAGGGCGATCAGGGCGGCACCGGTGGCGCCGTCGAATGGCTCGATCGTCGCGTAGCGCAGTTGGGTCTGCCGGAAGGAGTCATGCGAGACGTACTCCGGGAAGGTCTCCAACGCGCGCACGTACGCTTGCCCGGCGCGACTGGTCTGGTCCAGCAGCAGCTGGGGCGCGCAGATGATTACGTAGTGGGGATTGAACAGCGTGGCCAGGTGGCCCACGCCGCGTGCCGCGGCCGTCCCCGCCCCGGCGAAGGCATGTTCGAGCTTGTCGCTCTCCTTCGAGTGTTCGGTCATGTCGACCGCTTCTCGCAACGTGTGAGGTTTCTCGGTAGCCCAGGCCCGGGCGGTGGCAACGATCCCGTAGACGCCCGCGGTGACTTCCAGGCAGCCGTGATTGCCGCAGTCACACGGCATGCCGTCGGGGTGAACGACCAGATTGCCGATCTCCATCGGGGTGTCGAGGATCTGCCCGTTCAGGACGAGGCTTCCGCCGATCCCCTCTCGGACCAGGATCACCGCGAACCGGCTCAACTCCCGGCCGAGGCCGAACCTGCGGTGGAAGGCAGCGAAGGCATCACCGTCGTTGGCGACAGCCACCGGCAGGTGAACACGGTCGGCGATCATCCCACCCAGTGGGGTGTTCGAGGGCCAGGTGAACTCCGGTGGCCCACCGGCGCGGGCCATCTGCGCCTTCCGGTAGAACAGGACGGTGCCGGTGCGCACGTCGACGGGACCGCCGAGCTCGACACCGATGCCGCTCACGTGTCCTTGCCCCAGTTCCGGATCTTGACGTAGTTCCTCCACTACGGCGCAAATGCCCGCCACCACGCTGTCGGGGGTCATGTCCGTCAGGCGGCTCACACGCCGGCTCAGGCATTCACCTGTCGAGCAAGCCAACAGCACCCCGACCACCAAGCGGTCGGTGAGGACCTCGATCCCGATGTAGTACTGCTCGGGGGCATCTGGCGTGATCCTGGGCGAGGAGTCGGTGGGCTTCGGCGTGATGTGGGCCAGCGAGGATCGGTCGAGTAGGTCTTGGAAAGCGGCGAGTTCGGCCGGGTCGATGTCGGCGGGGCCGAGGCTGGAATTCATGATCTCCCCCTGGTCAACGGGGTGGGGCGATGCCTGGCAAGGACGTTCTCTACTTTCTTTGCCTTGATGCCGAACAGGTCGGCGATCTCTTGAACCGTGTAGCCCGCGACTTGGAGCAGGATCGCTGCCCTGGCGAGGTCGTTCGGCACGGCTTTCAGGGCCGTGAAGATCTGGTCGCGAAGCACTACGCGCTCCTCCGGACCTAGTTGTGGATCGGTCACCTCCAAGGAGCCCTCGCCGTCGATCGTGAAGTCCAGTGGTCGGTTGGCCTTCTCCCACCGCCGGAATGCATTGGGGAACTGGAACAGGCACTGGGTGTTGAACCAGGTCTGAAGGAGTGCCCTACCGTCGGGGGCGAACCGACCCGCCTTGAGGATGCTCTGGAACTTCGGAACGGCACGTTCGGCCGCGTCGCTGGCGATGTCCTCGGCGTCGTGGCGCCCGAAAGTCGAATGGGCGGCGCCCGGCGACGTGTGGCGAACCTTCTTCTCCCGCAGTTTCAGCCAGATCTGCCCTGTGACCATCCACGACTGGAGCTGGGATCGACCAACGATGAACAGCCGACCGGCCGTGCTGTCCCACAACGGTCCTTCGTAATCGTGCTTGGCCAACATCGCCAGCAACTCGATCTCGGCGTCGCGCTCGAGTGACGACACCGTGGGCGCGGCGGGAGTCCGGTACGGCTCATCGGAGGGTTGGAGGTACCCATCAGGAGTCTCGAACGGCTCTTGGGGGGGGTTGGATGCCAGCGACATCAGGACCACCCGCCCCATTCGGGCCCGAGTGACTCCACCCATCGACGACGTTGGTTCGACGGAAACAGATCCACGAGTAATCCCCCTCGCTGAGACAGCATGTGACATGTGTCCTCCCGAAGGGGCGCGGGATCCCGTTGACCCGGTTTCTGCCCTCACCCACATCACATGTCGGCCGATCCCCGGATCCACTCCCCCGAGCCCTCGATTCGCGCCTCCCGCGAGAGCACCACCTGTACTGGTGTAGCCACCGAACGTACACAGGGGTGGTTTGTGATGTCTGCCGAACTCCGCACTACCCAGCTGACGTGCGCGATCGTGGCAGCTCGACCCGCCGAGGCTGCATCTGAACGAGTAGGCGGGCCTGGCAGACCGCCGTCGACGCCGACCAGCGGCAGGTCAACTGGCACTTCACCACCAGCGACGCCCGCACCCGACTCCGTCACCTATATCCAAGCCATTAGAGGCGACGGACTACTACTGCCCTTCAGTCTGCAGGGGTCAGACGGGTGATCTCGGCTTGAGCGGCGGTCAGTTGGGCGGCGGCGGTGGCTGCGGCTGCCGCGGGCGTGGTCGAGGTCAGCGCGGATCTGGTCGGTCTGTGCGCGGGCATCTCGTAGGTCGTGGTCAGGTCGACCTCCAGCCGGCCGGCCCGGCGTTCAGCGGTGTCCGCGCGGGCCGTGGCGGCGGCGGTGGCCTGGGTCTGTTCGTCCAGCTGCCGGCGGGCAGCGTGTGCCTCTTGGGCGGCGGCGGCAGCGTCCGTCACGGCTCGGTCGCGGTCGGTG
>JBAPWU010000055.1:0-5158 GCA_049283855.1 Kineosporiaceae bacterium | reverse complement strand
GGCCAGGGTCACCACCGCCTCGCGGTCGCTGTCACCCTCGACCAGGACGACGGTCGCGGTACCCGGGGGGAGCCGCTGGACACGCATTGCCCGAGTACAGCACGGGTCCCGACCCGGGGGTCAGGGGATTCCGGCAGGAGAGGTGGGGCCGTGGCCGGAACAACAGACCTACGCTGCAGCGACTGGGTGATCAACAACTGGGAGGGCAGGAACGGTCATGTCGATGGGGCCTTCGGCCCTATCGGGCGTACCGACCGCAGCGAACGATAGAAGAAGGAGAGAGGTGTGCCGTGAGTCACACAACCCAGGGCGAGCGGCCGACCCAGACATCTCCGGCCGGTGTCTGGCTTGGACGGGCATGGGCCGCCGTCGCGCTGATACCGGTGTTCTTCATCCTCGCCTTCGCCGTGGGCCAGGTCCTGTACAGCCTGATGGGCTACCTGCCCGAGAACGCCGGCATCCCCTTATGGGTGGACCTGGTTGCCACCATTCCAACGATGGCGGTGTTCTTGGTCCCCTGCGCCGCAGCCATTCTCTACGGCAGAAGGGTCAACGGCGTCGGCGACCGCCGCGGCCTGGTCCCCCTGTGCCTGGGAGCGTTGGCCGGTCTCGGGCTCCTGGTCCTCAGCATCGTCACGCTCATCTCCAGCCACCTCTAGTGCCCGTGGGAACGACGAGCCGCCCTCACCGCGGTGCTGGGTACCCAGGAACCGCGCGACGTCGATGCCGTCAACGGCCAGGGCCCGTCGCACGTCAGGGCCGACCTCCTCGAAGAGCGTGAGTTCGACCTGCCCGCGGGGACGGGTCCACGTACCCACCACGCGCCCGCCCGCGAGGACTGTCGGCCGGAAGATGCCGTTCGTCGTCACCACCTGGCGGTAGGGACCGAGCAGCCATCCCCGGTCGGGCCAGCCGTGCAGTACGGGATCGAAGGGCCCCAGCAGCACTGGGTCTGGTTGGCCGTCCCGTGCGTCCGGCCGCGTCGGGCTCGGCTCTGCCTCCACCGCGGCGGCCAGGCCCTCGCGGGCGTCGCCGAGGGTGATCCCCGCCCAGGCGGCAAGGTCGGCCGCGCCCACGCAGGCGTGTCCGGCGCGGTACCGGGCGGCCAGGCGCGCGAGGGCCTCGGGCCGATCGAGAGCTGTCGGCGCCGGACCGAGCCAGTCATCGACGAGCACGTAGGCCTGGCCGACGCCGACCGCCGGTCCCCGCACCACGAGTCCGGCCAGTGAGGCCGCGGCCAGGACATGCACGAGGGCCTGTCCGGCGGTGGGCACCCCGACCTCGTCGAGGCAGATCTTGAGCTGGGCGCGGGTGCGCGGCCCCTCTCGGCGGATCGCCTCGACAATCGTCTCCAGCCCTCGCTCGGCCTGTTCGGGCGAGACGTGTTCCTGGCGCAGTCGCCTGGTCACGCTGGTCAGCGTGCGCGGCGCCGTGAGCGGGTGCAGCCACCAGTAGTCCGCGGCGGTCACCAGGTGGAGGGTGCCGCGATTGAGCCAGGTCACGACGAGCTCGCGCCGTTCCAGCGCGGCGTCAACATCCCAGGCGGTCAGCCCCGTCGACCGGGCCCGGACGGCGAGCCGTGCACCCACGAGGTCCTGGGCCTGGACCGCGAGGAGGTGATGAACGACCTCGCCAGGACGACGCGCCCGCCGGTCGGTGAGCCACTGCCCGCGCAGTCGCGCCGCGGCAGTGGCCGCTTCACCGGGGTCGTCCGGGGCGCTCTTCGAGTGCACACCCACACGCTAACGGGCACCTCGACGGCCTCTGCGAGCGGTCCAACAGGGCGGTCACTCCGCTGCACGCAGGGCGACGACGGGGATCACCCGGTCGGTCTTGGCCTGGTACTCGGCGAAGCCGGGGTAGCGGCGCGCCTGCTCGGCGAACCAGTGGTCCCGGTCAGCGCCCTCCAGCACGACCGCCCTCGCCGGCACGGTGCGATTCCCGATCTCCACCGTCACGTCCGGGTTGGCCAGCAGATTCAGGAACCACTCCGGATGGGTCGGCATACCCGCCTTCGAGGCGAACACCAGCCATCGGCCGGCACCGTCGTCCAGGTACATCATCGGGTTGGTGCGGCGGATGCCCGAGCGCCGCCCAACGGTGGTGAGCAGCAGCAACGGCGCCCCCTCGAACTGGCCACCGACCGCTCCGCCGTGGGACCGGAACTCCTCGATGATCCGAGCGTTCCAGTCGTTCGCGTCTGCCACGTCGCCTCCGGCTCCCTCAACCGCCCGCGTCGCGAGCAACGTCCAACATCCCACGGTTCCGAGCAGATCTCGTCGTCACGCGGACGGGAGTGTCCGTCGAGGCTGTGGTGATTCCCTGATACATCTCGGGGTCAGGGTCTGGTCCCGTGCTGGGCGTGTGGAACAGGACGTGAGCGATCGGAGTGCGTTGCCGGGATCAATGCCGCGGCGAGGCGCCGGATCCGGTGGGTGAGGTCGGTATACGCCGTCTCGAACGCCTCGTCGGTCCCGGCACGGACGGGATCGGGCACGGACCAGTGCAGCCAGCCCCGTCGATCCACGGAGGCAGCGCCCGATCCGGTGGCCTGCGGCTGGGGCGAGGAGCTGGTGAGCGCCTCGTGGGCGTTGTCGCAGACGGCCACGATCAGGTCTCCCTCCTTGAGGGTGTCGGCAATGCAGTGGGTGCGGGATCGGTCCAGGCGCAGCCCGTGACGACGTCCCACCGCGACCGCCCGCGGGTGGACGGCGGCTGCCGGGTGGGTCCCCGCACTCGCCACAGGGATATCACTGACCACGGCCCATGCCTGGGCGGCCAACTGGGAGCGGGCGGAGTTGTGCGTGCACACGAACACGACCCGCGGGACCGGTCCGTTCAGCAGACCGGAGGTGGTGTTGGCGTTGACCAGGGCGGCGACGGCGTCGTCCTCCCACCGCAGCTGGACGTAGGAGCGACGTCGGTCTCCCTCGGACCGTGCACGGCGGATGAGCCCGGCGTCCTCCATCACCCGCAGATGATGGGCCAGGAGATTGGTGGCCAAGCCGGTGGCCGCACTGAGCTCACCGGGAGATGCGTCCCCGAACGTCAGCCGGTCGGCAATGGTCAGGCGCAACGGCTCACCCAGGGCCGCGTGCATCCGAGCCCGGGCGATCAGCCGTTGTTCGGCACCGCTCGACGCGTCACCGCTGTCCAACTCGTTCCGCATCTTGCCTCCATGGATATTGAGTCAAGTATGGTTGATGCATGACAGACGTCAAACCGCCCAGCGGTGTTCCGCTCCCCGCCGCACCGTCGGTCGCGATGGAGCCCCCGGTGCAGCCGACGCCTCCCTTGGCCCGCAGGTTGCTGGCGGAGGCGACCGGCACGGCCCTGCTCGTCATGGTCGTCGTGGGCTCGGGCATCGCCGCGCAGCGGCTGTCCCCCAACGACGTGGGGCTCCAACTGCTCCAGAACAGCCTCGCGACGACCCTCGGCCTGTCGGTGCTGATCCTTCAGTTCGGGCCGGTCTCGGGCGCGCACTTCAACCCGTTGGTCTCCTTCATCGACTGGCTGCTCGGTCACCGCAGCGACCACGGGCTGCCGATGCGCGACGTGGCCGCCTACACCGGGGCACAGACCGTCGGCGCGATCGCCGGAACGGCCCTGGCCAACCTGATGTACGCCCTGGCGCCGCTCCAGGTGTCCACGCACGAGCGGGCCACCCCCAGCGTGCTCCTGGCCGAGGCGGTGGCCACGGCCGGTCTGATCGCGCTGATCTTCACGTTGGCCCGCTCGGGCCGGGCATCGCTGTCGGCGGCCGCCGTGGGTGGGTACATCGGCGCGGCGTACTGGTTCACCTCCTCGACGTCCTTCGCGAACCCCGCGGTCACGACCGGGCGGATCTTCACCGACACCTTCGCCGGGATCGCGCCGGGATCGGTGCTTCCATTCATCGCCGCCCAGATCGTCGGCGCCGGTGTCGGCACGGCCCTGGTCCGCGCCCTCTACCCCGACGTCGGCCTGTCCACCGACGACGTCGTCGTCGGCCACATCAACACCCGCGAACGCCCCTGACCGCACCGGCCAGACCTGCCAGACCGGCCGGATCGCAGCTCACCAGCCACCGCCGGACCTGCTCCGGCGGCCCACCCGAAAGGAACCCTATGGCCTTCAAGTCCCCCACCGGCACCCCCTCGGTGCTGTTCGTCTGCATCCACAACGCCGGCCGCTCCCAGATGGCCGCCGGCTGGCTGGCCCACCTGGCCGGTGACGCGATCGAGGTGCGCTCGGCCGGCACCGCCCCGGCCGACCAGGTCAACCCGGCAGCGGTCGAGGCGATGCGCGAGGTGGGCATCGACATCACCGCCGCCACCCCGAAGGTGCTCACCGGCGAGGCAGTTCAGGTCAGCGATGTCGTGATCACGATGGGCTGCGGCGACACCTGCCCGTTCTACCCCGGCACCCGCTACCTCGACTGGCCGCTGGATGACCCTGCCGGCCAGGGCGTCGAAGCCGTCCGCCCGATCCGCGACGCCATCAAGGCCAAGGTCGAGGCCCTGATCGCCGAACTCCTGCCCGAGGGTGTCCCCGCGTGAGCGCAGCCTCGGTCCCCGCGCCTAGGGCATCGGGTCGAGGATGATCATTCCGCTGCCCAGGGACATCGACCGGAACACGAAGTCGACGATCCCCTGCCGGAGCAGGACCATGACCACGAGATTGTCGGAGCCGTCGTGGACGAACCCGATGTCGACGGTCCGGGCGGCAGCGGCGGAGACAGCGTTCTCCGTGCGGTGGGCACCCACGTCGACCACCACGCGCGCGGTTGCAGCCGGGAACGGCCAGACCTCGAACCGCAGGGTCAGCACCGCTGAGCCAGCGGCCAGCCCCCGGAACGTGCCGTTGCAGGTGGCCTGGAACTCCGTGGGCAGGGTCGACGGGAGCCGCCACCAGATCTGATCGACTCCGGGACCGGCGGAGTACGTGCCCTCGTACGCGTCGAGCCAGGCCTCCGGTGACTTCTGGTAGGGCCGTTGCGCCGTGAGGCGGTAGCGCTGCCGAGCGAAGATCGAGCCGTCGGCGCCGAATCCCGCGTCGGCGAGCCGCCGGGAACGCGCCTGCGTGGTCGGGGGCGCCGTCCCCGGCGTCGTGGTGATCGCCCCGCTCGCCAGGTCGACGGCATCGTGCAGGTGCGTATCGGTCGTTCCTGGCCCAAAGC
>JBAPWU010000054.1:0-1787 GCA_049283855.1 Kineosporiaceae bacterium | reverse complement strand
GCCCTCACCGACGAGGAAACCCAATGACGGCCCTAGCTTCGTCGGGGAGGTGGTCTATGCACCCGACGGGCGGTCGATCGTGACCGTGTCCAGCGGACCGGACCGCGTCTGGGACGCCTCGACGGGCCGGATCCGGCGGACGATCGCAGCGGGCGGCCACGGCATGGCCATGTCCGCTGCCTTCTCCCCCGACAGCGGTGTACTGGTCCTCGGACGACTCGACGGCTCCGTGACGGTGCAGGACGCCGTCACCGGCAACCCGCTGTGCACCTTCACCGGACACCGCGACGCCGTCGACGGGATCGTCTACGCCCCGGACGGCCGCACACTCGCCACCGCGAGCCTGGACGGCACCGCCCGGATCTGGGACGCCGCCTCCGGGCGCACGCTGCACGAGCTCATCGGCTCCGGTGCTGCGCTGCGGGCGGTGGCCTACTCCCCGGACGGCGCCACGCTGGTGACCGTGGCGGGCAATGGGGCCACCACGCTGTGGGACGTCGCGAGCGGGCTGAGCCGGCGGGTGCTGGCCGGCCCGGTCAGCCCGACCGACCGGATGACCTACGTCGTGGCGTTCGCACCCGACGGCCGCACCGTCGTGCGAGGCGGTGACTCCGGCGGGGTGGTGTCCTGGGACATCTCGGCGAACGGGGGCCAACACCTCGTGCACGATGCCGGCCCGGTCTACGGCCTGGCCTTCTCCCCCGACGGCCGCGTGCTCGTGTACACCACCGGGGACGACACCGTGCACCTGGTGGACCCCTCGACCGGCGACCAGGTGCGCAGCTTCACCGCCGGCAGCACCACGACCGTCGATGGCGTGGCCTTCTCCCCCGACGGCACCCGATTCGCGACCCTCGGCGGGCTCGAAGGGAACCTGAAGACGTGGACACGGTGAACCAGAGGGGCGGCTGCCCTTCGGGCCAGCTGGCTACCCACATCGGTCGCGAATCAGGTCGAACTTGCGATCATTGGCGGGGTTCGGCTGGATATCGGCCCTTTTGATGATCATCGATGGGCGATCCGGCCGATGTTCGCCCGAGAGGCCATGTGGTTGTGTCGGATCATGCTGAGAACAGTTGTCCCCGTTGCGCTGGTGTTGACGCTATCTGCCTGCGCTGGAGCGGCAGAGCAGGGAGCGGTCGCCAGCTCCACAGCTGCGAAGAAGGCGACGGTCGTCGCCGCTGCGAAGGCTTCGTCGGCAGCTGCCAGGTCATTGCTCCCTGGCTTCCCACCTGAGGCGGCGGTGCACCTGCAGGTCAAGAGCGTCAAGCAAGCGCGCCTCGGCGGCATCGAGGGCTACAGGCTGACGCTGACCAAGGGCATGGGCTGGGCATTCAAGGCGAAGCCGGTGACGGTTGTGCCCAAGGTGATGGCACTCGGGAGCTTCAACCCGAACGCCGCGGGCTTCTTCCACGCGGGCAGCTGGGTGATCTACATGCCGTCGCTTCTCGACAGCCCCGATGGCTTCATGGACTTCCTCGGACCACGGCCCAGCATGACCATCATCGACACGGACGTCGATCTGACAGGCCAGTGATGGAGTCCGTCAGCAGCGCCGCGACATGCTCAGTGTGCGCGACAAGTGACCAAGCGTGACTTGGTCAGTACCGTCGATCCCATGCGAGGTGACCTGCAACCATGGAAACGGCGTCGGCAGGTAGCTCATATGGAGTGTCCGGTTGTAAAGGTGCGTGAGGGGATTGGTCCGCTGGGTGTTGTGCGCCAGGCGGTTTCGGGAGGCGTGGCTGTGAGGCCGGTGGGAGAAGGTGCCCCGGGGTCGGGCCGTC
>JBAPWU010000053.1:0-3466 GCA_049283855.1 Kineosporiaceae bacterium | reverse complement strand
CTTCAGGGCGAGGTTGTCGCCGTACACCTCGTCTCCGGGTCGGAACCGGGTAACCCCTGGCCCGACATCGTCGACCACGCCGGCGATGTCCGACCCAAGCGTCCTGCGAGCAGGGAACCGTAGCCCGCCGATCCGTGCGGACGCGGGCGATCCGCGCAGGCACTCCCAGTCGCTGAGGTTGACCGACGTCGCAGCGACCTCCACCCGCACCTGGCCAGCGGCGGGGGTAGGCATCGGAACATCCTCGACGCGCAGCACATCGGGGGCCCCGTACCGGTCGTAGACGACGGCCTTCACGCCCACCCCGCGGCGCACCTGGTCACGCTGGCAACATAGCAGCGCGGGATTGCCGACACGGAGTCGCCAAGGAGCGGGTCCATGGTCTCTATGGCGCTGTGCGACACACGTCCGGTCAGCCGCGTAGCGCGGACGGCGGAGCTGGATTGTTCTGCTCGAGATGTCCACCCGTGCGGCGGTGAAGGTGGCGGCCTACGATTCGGCGGTGGGTTCGTCGTGGACCGTTCGCCCGGCTCGGGTCGAGGACGTCGCCCAGGTCGCACGCGTGAATGTGCGGTGCTGGCAGGAGACGTATCGGGGACTCATGTCGGACGCGGTACTCGACGACCCGGGCTTCCCCGCTGCTCGAGAGCGGTTCTGGACCGCTGCGTTGACCGACGAGCGCTATCGCGGGAACCGCGTGGCTGTCGCCGAGCGGGACGCTGAGCTGGTCGGGATCGCCATGTCGGGGCCGCCCTTGGACGTCGGCGCGGCGTGGACCAGGCAGTTGTATGTGCTCTACGTGTACTCAGCCGACCACGGCACGGGTGCAGGGCTGGCACTGCTGGAGGCGGTCGTCGATCCGCAAGAGTCGGCGGCGCTATGGGTGGCCGACCCGAACCCTCGCGCGCAAGCGTTCTACCGCAAGCACGGCTTCGTTGCCGACGGGACGGCCCAGGTCGAGGACGGGGTGCGGGAGATCCGCATGGTCCGCGGCAGGTAGCGCGGTAGATGATCCAAATCGCCGGCGCAGTGCAGCGTGCCTTCCCGTGGCTCCAGGACCGCCGGCGCAGTCCGGCCTCGAACTTGACGCCGGAAAGGCACGCTCGTGCCGCTGTGCGTGCGTGACGCGCGGTTACCGCCGACAGCGCGGCCACGCCGATCTGCGGCGGTCAGAGCGGTCAACCGTGGCGGTCGGTACCGGGAGCTGCTTCCGTGGGAGTGCTGCGCGCCATGGTGTGTACCCAGGACGCCCCGACGGCGACCGTGAGTGTTGCGGCGATGGTCCAGGTGAGGACTGTGGGCCACGGCTGAATGTGATCGGAGCCGGTTCGAGCGGCAAGTAGCGCAACGGTTGCCGGTCCCATCAGGCCCGGCACGATGCTCCACCGCCGACGCTGCGCCGTCAGGGCGCCGAGGAGTCCCATCACGAGACCAGTGGGCACAGCGAGGATCCCCCAAGCGAGCAGTTCGTTGTTGGAGAACTCGGCGTACCCGGTCAGGGAGTCGCTGAGGTAGTAGGTCGCGTCCGCGATCAACAGAGCGGCCACCCCCACCACAGGCCCGGCCCAGATCCGTCGCGCCCACCAGCCGGCGCCGAACGCGGTCAGTGCCCACGCCCACGCTGTGCCGAGGACTGCGGCCAGGACCTCGAGCACGAAGATGCCGTTCTGGCTCAACGAGCGCGGACTGTAGGGCGAGCCGAAGACGTTGCTCAACGAATTCGCGCCGCCGAGGAGCGCACCTGAGACCACCGCGACCACGGCCAGCCGCAGCAGCCTGAGCCGGTTGGATGCCTCTGCCAGTGGAGCGTCGACACCAGCGCCAACCGCCGGACGCGTGACAGGCTCGTTGGTCGAGTCCACAGCCCCATCCTCTCGCGCGAAGCACGCTCTCGCGGAACCGCGCACATCGCAACCCGCACGCCCCCAAATGCGCAGATCTGCCGCAGGCAGGGCTTCGGTCACCCGATTCGGTGCGTCGGACGCGGACGCGGGCGCGGGCGCGGATCAGGGCTACGGCCGGCGGCCATGCATGATCTGATCGTGACACCACACGACGTGCTGGCAGCGGTCCACGGCCGCGCCGAAGCGCTGGCGACCGGCGACCCTGAAGCGTTGACTCGTTGGCTGCATGAGCAGTTCGTCTGGACGTCCCACCGCGGTGAGGTCTTCGATCGAGCCGCATACGTCACGGCGAACACGCAGCACCTGAGATGGCGATCCCAGGCGATCGAGGACGTGCAGGTTGCCTGCATCGGCGACACGGCCGTCGTCGTCGGAACCGTTCGCGACGTCGTAGAACGCCAGGGCGAGGCAGCGGTCTTCGTGATGCGCATCACCCAGACCTGGGTGTGAGGAGCGCAGGGATGGGTCTGCCTCGCCGGCCATGCCGGACCGCTGTCCTCACCCGGAGCCCCCTGACCCACCTCGACGGACCACGCGCTCATGCCGCCGTCCATGACCTGCGAGTATGCTTGTCGTCAATCATCGTCTCCCCGTGGGCGCCACGTGACGGCGTACGAATCATGCAGATAGATGTTGAGGTATCAGGCAGCCGATCTCCCAGAGGGGCCGCCGCCCACCCGAGGTGATGCCGGCGCGGCCGCGCAGGCGGCGAGGAACCTCCGGGGTGCCCGTACTCCTGATGGTGTGGGCCACGACGGTGGAGCGAGCCGAACTGAACGCGCTGACGCTCGGATCCGGCTGCCCTTGCTGCGACGGCTCCAATGGTTTGGAAGCCAGGGATGCGTTGGAGGGGATCGTTCGGCGAGGCGGCAAGCGCGGCCGGCGCATCGCCACCCTGGTGCGAGACCTCGACGACCGGTTCGAGCGCGCAACGCTCCCGGCGCCCGAAGTGCCGTCGGAGGGCAGATGGTGGCGCGGACGCCTGTCGCGTTGAGGCAGGAGCCCCGAACGCAGCTGGTCCTCCCACCGTCCGCATCTGCTGCGGACCGCGCTTGGCTGGCAGCGCTGAACGAACTTACCCTCACGCGCTGCTGAGACCGATGGGAGTGCTTGTGTCACTTGGCGGCGGTAGGTTTCCGATGATGGAGCAACGGATCAGCTCCTCGACTGAGGTCGACCGATCCTGGACGCCGCAGGGGCGGCCGGGGCGATGATCACCTGCCCGGGCGGGCCGACGCTCTACGGCGGCTACGCCGGCTACTTCGCCGATCCGGACGGGCATCTGTGGGAGATCGCGCACAACCCCGGCTTCGCTCTGATCGACGACGGCGCACTGGTGTTGCCGGACTTCGGCCAAGCCTGACGGGATGGCCGCCCGGGCCAGGCCGCGGCCTACTCGCCGGAGTCGGGCAGCACCTGCGGGGCGTCCGTCCTGGCCCAATGTACGGAGCCCCCGATGGCGGGAGGAGCGCTCACACCCGAGACCTGTCAGGGCGAGGTGGGTCAGTTCCGTTAATGAACTTACCGGGCTACGCTGGTTCGGGCTGCGGCGCCTTCAGCGG
>JBAPWU010000052.1:0-8340 GCA_049283855.1 Kineosporiaceae bacterium | reverse complement strand
GCCCCGGGCCACGGCTTGCTCACCCGCGCGGTGAGCACGAACGACTTGCGCAGCGGCGTGCCTTCGAAGCCCTCGGGCAGGAGCAGCGGGCGCAGGCCCAGGGCGGCGCCGTCCGGGCTGTCCTGGCCGTCGTCGAAGGCGTCGAAGACGACGCCGAACATCTCGAAGGTCTCCCGCTCGTGCCAGGCCACCCCGGGCCACAGGCCGGTCACCGACGCCAGATGTGGCTCCTCGGCCGCCACCCGGGTCCGCAGCAGCAGCCGGTGCGTGATCGCGGCGGAGTCGGCGACGTGCAGCACGACGTCGATGCCGGGCGGGGCGGCGTCGGGCTCGTCGACCGCGGAGAGCCAGTCCAGGAAGTCCAGGCCGAGCGCGCCACGGGCGAGTTCGGCCGCCTCCAGCCAGCGGGCGACGGGCACGTCGACGACGGGTGTGCCGGCGCCGTCCGCGGTGATCGTGAGCTCGAGGCCCAGACCGGCGCGGAACACCTCCTGCACCGAGGGTGCGCGCAGGCCGGTCACGGCGTCACCAGGTCGCGGGTCGCGGCAGCCGCGGAGATCGGACGGCGGTAGCGCTCGCTGAGGTTCTCCCCGGCGATCTTCTCCTGCAGCCGCACGATGCCCTGCAACAGGGCCTCGGGGCGAGGTGGGCAGCCGGGCACGTACACGTCGACCGGGATCAGCTGGTCGACGCCCTTGGTCACGCAGTAGGAGTCCCAGTAGGGGCCGCCGGAGTTGGCGCAGGCCCCGAAGCTGATCACGTACTTCGGCTCGGGCATCTGCTCGTACAGGCGCCGGACGGCGGGCGCCATCTTGTCGGTCACCGTGCCGCTGATGATCATCAGGTCCGCCTGGCGCGGGCCGTGTGCGAACGGGATCACGCCGAGCCGGATGAAGTCGTGACGAGCCATGCTGGCCGCGATGAACTCGATCGCGCAGCAGGCCAGGCCGAAGTTGAACACCCACAGGCTGTAGCGCCGGCCCCAGTTCAGCACCACGCGCAGCGGGTAGGGGGCGACCGCCTGCAGGCCGCCCACCCTCGGCAGACCCAGGTCGGTGGAGGGGGTCACGGCGTCCATCGCAGGACTCCCCGGCGCCAGGCGTGCAGCAGTCCGACGGCGAGCACTCCCAGGAAGATGCCCATCTCGGCCACGCCCACCCAGCCGAGCTGCGTCAGCACCACAGCCCACGGGAACAGGTAGACCGCATCGACCGCGAACACGACGTAGAGGAAGGCGTACAGGTAGTACCGCACCTGGGTCTGCGACCACCCCCGGCCGACCGGGTCGACGCCGCTCTCGTACGTGGTCAGCTTCTCGGCGCTGGGCGCGGACGGGCGCAGCAGCCGGTTGGCGAGCATGCCGACGGTGAAGAACAGGATGCCGCCGGCCGTCACCGCGCCGACCACCACCCACGGCGCCTGTGCGTCCATGACGCCGACTGTAGTGCGCCGTTGCGGATAATCTGCGGCCGTCTGCGCCGAAGCCCGTCGGCGTGGTCGGGCACCTGACTGCGGAGGCTTTCCCATGCACACGACTCGGCTGGCTCTGACCCTGCTCGGCGGCATCGCCCTGGCCGTGGGCGGTTGCGCTCCGGCCGAGGCACCGTCCACCGCCACCTCGGCCGCCTCCTCCGGCGTGCCCGCCTCGGCCTCCCCGGCGGCCTGCGCCAAGGACACGCTGGCGCTGAAGATGCCGGGGATGCTCACGGTCGGCACCGACAACCCTGCGTACGAGCCGTGGTTCAGCGACAACACGCCCGGCAACGGCAAGGGCTTCGAGTCCGCCGTGGCCTACGCCGTCGCCGCCAAGCTGGGCTTCGCTGCCGCCGAGGTGCACTGGGTCACCGTGTCCTTCAACGCCGCGACCGCCCCGGGGCCGAAGACCTTCGACATCGACATCAACCAGGTCTCGATCACCGAGGAGCGTCGGAAGGGCGTCGACTTCTCCTCCGGGTACTACGACGTGACCCAGGCCCTGGTGACGATCAAGGGCAGCAGGATCGCCGGCGCGAAGAGCCTGGCCGACCTCGCCGGCGCCAAGCTCGGGGCCCAGGTCGGCACCACCTCCTACACGACCATCACCGACGTGATCAAGCCGACCGCCAAGCCGGCCGTGTTCAACACCAATGACGACGCCAAGCTGGCCCTGGGCAACGGCCAGATCGACGGGCTCGTGGTCGACCTGCCGACCGCACTCTTCCTGGCCAACGCCGACCTGAAGAACGGCGTCCTGGTCGGCCAGTTCGCGAACGCCGGTGGAACCCCCGAGCAGTTCGGCCTGGTGCTCGACCTGAACAGCACGCTCACCCCGTGCGTCAGCGCGGCGGTGGACGCGCTGCGCGCCGACGGCACGCTGAAGAAGCTCGAGGAGCAGTGGCTGACCGCGAGCGCGGGCGCGCCCGTCCTGCAGTGAGCTCGTCCGCGGTCCCGACCTGGACGCCGAGTGCCCGCCAGCGAGAGCGAGACGCCTACCGGCGCGCCCAGACCCGCCGTTCGACCCTGCTCGCGGCGGCCAGTACCGCCGTCCTGGTCGCCGTGGGCGCCCTGGCCATGGTCAACGCCCCCGGCTGGCCACGGGTCAAGGCCTCCTTCCTCGACCTGGACGTCGCCCGTCGCTCCCTGCCGGACGTCGCCACCGGGCTGTGGCTCAACCTGCGGGTCTTCGTCGTGGTCGGGGTCGCGATGCTCGTGATCGGCCTGGCCGTCGCGGTGCTGCGCACCCTGCCGGGGGCCGTGTTCTGGCCGGTGCGCGCCCTGGCCACCGCGTACGTCGACGTCTTCCGCGGGATCCCTCTGCTGGTGCTGCTGCTGCTGGTCGGGTTCGGGGTGCCTGGGCTGCGGCTGCAGGGGGTTCCGACCAGCGCCACGGTGCTCGGGGGCGTGGCGCTCACCCTGTCCTACTCCGCCTACGTGGCCGAGGTGTTCCGGGCCGGGATCGAGTCCGTCCACCCCAGCCAGCGGGCCGCGGCGCGCTCGCTCGGGCTGTCCGGGCCGGCCACCCTGCGCCTGGTGGTGCTGCCCCAGGCGGTGCGCCGCGTCGTCCCACCGCTGTTGAACGACCTGGTCAGCCTGGTCAAGGACTCGGGGCTGATCTCGATCCTGGGCATCCCGCTGGACGCGATCCGCTACGCCCAGATCTGGCAGGCGCAGACCGCGAACTACACGCCCTACCTGGTCGCCGGGGTCCTGTTCATGCTGGTGACCATCCCGCTGACCCGGCTCACCGACGCCGTCTCCCGCCGGTACGGCTACCTGCCCGCGGGAGGTCACCTGTGACCGTCGGCGACGACGGCGCCCTGCTGTGCGCTCGCGGCGTCCGCAAGGCGTTCGGGGCGAACGTCGTCCTGGACGGTCTCGATCTCGACGTGACCGCGCACGACGTGGTCGTGCTGATCGGCGCCTCGGGGTCGGGCAAGTCGACCCTGCTGCGCTGCGTCGACCTGCTTGAGGTGGTCGACGACGGCGTGATCGAACTCGACGGCACCGAGATCACCGACCCCCGGGTGGACGCCGACGCGGTCCGCGCCCGGATGGGCATCGTCTTCCAGTCGTTCAACCTGTTCCCGCACCTGTCCGTGCTCGACAACATCACCCTGGCGCCCCGCAGGGTGCACGGGGTGGCGCGGGAGCGGGCCGAGCAGCGGGCACGGGAGATGCTGGACCGGGTCGGGCTGGCCGAGAAGGCCCGGGCGCACCCGGACGAGCTCTCCGGCGGGCAGCAGCAGCGGGTGGCGATCGCGCGTGCCCTGGTCAACGACCCGGTGCTGATGCTGTTCGACGAGGTGACCTCGGCGCTCGACCCCGAACTCGTCGGTGAGGTGCTCGAACTGATGCGGGAGCTCAAGCACGACGGGATGACGATGCTGCTGGCCACCCACGAGATGGGCTTCGCCCGCGAGATCGCCGACCGGGTCTGCTTCCTCCACGCCGGCCGGGTGCTCGAGCAGGGCCCGCCCGAACAGGTGCTCGGCGATCCCGAGCACGAGCGCACCCGGCAGTTCCTGCGCCGGATCGTCGACGCGCGACGGCTGTAGGCGAGTGTGACGAACCAGACGGATGTTCTGGGTTCATGTGACGTTTCACTGAGATAAGAGCCTAGAGTTCCCCTGTGGACAACCCCCAGACAGGATCAAACCGCCCATGAGCAGCAAGACCGTCGAGCAGCTCGCTCGGGTGGTGATCCGCTTCGCAGGTGACTCCGGTGACGGGATGCAGCTCACCGGCGATCGGTTCACCGCCGGCACCGCCGCACTCGGGAACGACCTCGCCACCCTGCCCGACTTCCCCGCCGAGATCCGCGCACCCCAGGGCACCCTGCCCGGGGTGTCCAGCTTCCAATTGCACTTCGCCGACCACGACGTGCTGACCCCGGGCGATGCGCCCGACGTGCTGGTCGCGATGAACCCGGCGGCGCTGCGCTCCAACCTGGGTGACCTGCCCCGCGGCGCGACGATCATCGCGAACTCCGACGACTTCACCCGCCGCAACCTGGCCAAGGTCGGCTACGCCGCCGACCCCCTGACCGACGGCAGCCTCGACTCCTACCACGTGCACTCCCTGCCGCTGACCTCGATGACGGTCAAGGCGCTGGAGTCGTTCGAGCTCACCCGCAAGGAGGCCGAGCGGGCGAAGAACATGTTCGCCCTCGGCCTGCTCTCCTGGCTCTACCACCGCCCCTCCAGCACCACCGAGCGATTCCTCACCGGCAAGTTCGGGGGTGCCCCGCATCTGCTGGCGGCGAACCTGGCGGCCTTCCGGGCCGGGTGGGCCTTCGGCGAGACCACCGAGGTCTTCGCGGTCTCCTACGAGGTGGCGCCGGCGGCCCACCCGCCGGGGCTCTACCGGAACATCACCGGCAACAACGCCCTCGCGTACGGGCTGGCCGCGGCCGCGCACCGGTCGGGCCTGAAGCTGTTCCTGGGCTCCTACCCGATCACTCCGGCGTCGGACATCCTGCACGCCCTCTCCCGGATGAAGCGGTTCGGCGTGACCACGATCCAGGCCGAGGACGAGATCGCCGGAATCGGCGCCGCCCTGGGCGCCTCGTACGGCGGGGCGATCGGGGTGACCACCACCTCCGGGCCCGGGCTCGCCCTGAAGAGTGAGGCGATCGGCCTGGCGGTCTCGCTCGAACTGCCGCTGGTGATCGTCGACGTGCAGCGCGGCGGGCCCAGCACGGGCCTGCCGACCAAGACCGAGCAGTCCGACCTGCTGCAGGCGATGTTCGGGCGCAACGGCGAGGCGCCCGTGCCGGTGATCGCGCCCCGCTCCCCCGCGGACTGTTTCGCCGCCGCGATGGACGCCGTCCGGGTCGCCATCACCTACCGCACGCCGGTGCTGCTGCTCAGCGACGGGTACCTGGCCAACGGCTCCGAACCGTGGCGGGTGCCCGAGGTCGACAGCCTGCCGGACCTGCACGTCGAGTTCGCCGCCGCACCGAACGCGACCGACGGCGAGGGCGCTCCCGTCTTCCGGCCCTATGACCGTGACCCGATGACCCTGGCCCGGCCGTGGGCGATCCCGGGGACCCCGGGCCTGGCGCACCGGATCGGCGGCATCGAGAAGGCCGACGGCACCGGGGAGATCAGCTACGACCCCGACAACCACGATCACATGGTGAGGCTGCGCCAGGCCAAGGTGGACGGCGTCGACGTGCCGCCGCTCGAGGTGGACGACCCGCACGGCACCGACGGCGTCGAGGCCGCGGAGATCCTGGTGATCGGGTGGGGGTCGACCTACGGCCCGATCGCTGCCGCGGCCGACCTGGTGCGCCGCACCGGGATCCCGGTGGCCACGGCCCACCTGCGCCACCTCAACCCGTTCCCGGCGAACACCGGGGAGGTGCTGCGCCGCTACCGGCGGGTGCTGGTGCCGGAGATGAACCTGGGCCAGCTGTCGATGCTGCTGCGGGCCCGCTACCTGGTCGATGCGGTGGGCTACAACCGGGTGCGCGGGCTGCCGTTCACCTCGGCCGAGATCGCCGAGGCGATCACCAAACTGGCCCAGGAGGGCACGTCATGACCGAACTGCTCGGGATGCCCGTGGCATGCTCGGGGTTGGCGTCCGTTCCGCGCCTGCCCGGAGCGGGCGAGGGCGGGAACCCGCTGACCAAGAAGGACTTCACCTCCGACTCCGAGGTGCGCTGGTGCCCGGGCTGCGGGGACTACGCCATTCTCGCCGCCGTCCAGTCGTTCCTGCCCGAGTTGGGCGTGGCTCGGGAGAACATCGTCTGCGTCAGCGGGATCGGCTGCTCCTCGCGGTTCCCCTACTACCTCGACACCTACGGGATGCACTCGATCCACGGCCGGGCGCTGGCGATCGCGACCGGGCTCGCGACGTCCCGCTCCGACCTGTCGGTCTGGGTGGCCACCGGCGACGGCGACGCCCTGAGCATCGGCGGCAACCACCTCATCCACGCCCTGCGGCGCAACGTGAACCTGACCATCCTGCTGTTCAACAACCGGATCTACGGTCTGACCAAGGGACAGTACTCGCCCACCTCGCAGCCCGGGCTGGTCACCAAGTCGACCCCGGCCGGGTCGGTCGACACCCCGTTCAACCCCGTCTCGCTCGCCATCGGCGCCGAGGCGTCCTTCGTCGCCCGGACCCTGGACTCCGACCGCAAGCACCTGACCTCCGTTCTGCGCCAGGCGGTCGAGCACCGCGGGGCATCCCTGGTCGAGATCTACCAGAACTGCCCGATCTTCAACGACGGTGCGTTCGAGGTGCTGAAGAGCCCGGACCAGGCCGCGGCCCGATTGATCAAGCTCGAGCACGGTCAGCCGATCCGGTTCGGACCCCCCGCACCGGACGGGCTCGGCAGCCGGGGCATCGTGCGGGGCTCGACCGGCGGGCTGGCGGTGGTCGACGTCGCCGACGCGGACCAGCGCGCCCTGCTCGTGCACGACGCGCACGCGCCGGATCCATCGGTGGCGTTCGCCCTGTCACGCCTGGACGACGCCGCGATGGACCACGTGCCGATCGGGGTGTTCCGCTCGGTGGTCCGGCCGACCTACGACGACCTCGTGCGCGAGCAGGTCGACGCCGCGATGGGCGCCGCCGGCGGCCCACCGAGCGATGAGGACCTCGCCGCACTCCTCGCCGGGAAGGACACCTGGACGGTCGCCTGACGCGGGGACCGGAAACGGTCCCTAGAATCATCCGATGAATCAGGCCGAACTGCAGGAGCGCCGCGGCGTCGTCTACGGCCTCACTGCCTACGGGCTGTGGGGCACGTTCCCGCTGTACTTCACCCTGCTGCACCGCTCGAGCCCGGTGGAGATCGTGATGCACCGCGTGCTCTGGTCGTTGCTGGTCTGCCTGACCGCGGTGGCCGTGCTGCGCCAGGGACGCGAGCTGATGGCCGCCCTGCGCTCTGCGCGGATCCTGGCGATGCTCGCCACCGCGGCCCTGGTGCTGGCCCTGAACTGGGGGATCTACATCTACTCGGTCTCGACCGGCCAGGTGGTGCAGGCCAGCCTCGGCTACTTCATCAACCCGCTGGTCACCGTGCTGCTCGGCGTGCTGGTGCTGCGCGAGCGGCTGCGCCCGGCGCAGTGGGCCGCCGTCGCGACCGGCGCCGTGGCGGTGGCCGTGCTCACCCTGGACTACGCCCGCCTGCCCTGGATCGCGCTCACCCTGGCCTTCTCGTTCGGCACCTATGGACTGATCAAGAACCGGGTGGGCGCCTCGCTGAGCGCCCTGACCAGCCTGACCACGGAGACCCTGGTCCTGGCCCCGCTGGCCGGAGCGCTGCTGATCTGGTTCGAGAAGACCGGCAGAGGGCACTTCGCCGACGACCCCCCGTGGCAGGGCCTCCTGCTGGCCAGCGTCGGCATCGCCACCGTGATCCCGCTGCTGCTCTTCGCCGCCTCGGCCCGCCGGGTGCCGCTGTCCATGATCGGCCTGATGCAGTACCTGACCCCCGTGCTGCAGCTGCTGTGCGGCGTGCTCCTGCTCGGCGAGAGGGTGCCGCCCTCGCGCTGGGTCGGGTTCGGCCTGGTCTGGCTGGCCCTGGCGATCCTGTCCGTCGACTCGGTCAGGAACGCCCGACAGCGTTCGAGGCGGCGCGCGGACGCCGTTCTGGCCGAACCGGTCACCGCCTGAGGCCGGGAGCCCGGGCGAGCCGGCCGCGACGGGCAGCCCCACGGATGCCCGTCGCAGCCGCGGGGGTGACAGATAGGGTTCAGAGCGTAGGAATCCCCCACGGTGAGTGATCCGGGAGCACAGATGCCAGCCGCGCCGCCCCTGCCCGTCGGATCCCGCCTGCGGCGGCGGCTGGTCGTGGCGGGTGTGATCGCCGCGGTGGCGACCGGCTCGGGCTGCTCCGGCGAGCAGAGC
>JBAPWU010000051.1:0-2204 GCA_049283855.1 Kineosporiaceae bacterium | reverse complement strand
CCCCAACACCATCGGCCACGTCATGATCGTCTACGACCCGGCCGGCGGGACCTCGATCGAAGCCCACGGCCACGCCGTCGCCCACGCCACGTACACCCGGTTCGCCCGATCGCACATCTACGAGATCTGGCGGGTCGGGAACGTCACCGACTCTCGGGCCGGGGCAGAGGAGCGTGGGTGAGCACCTCCCGGTGTCGTGGTGGTCCAGGCCCCGCTCGGCGCTCGAGCCAGGGCCCGGCAGGTGTGCAGGGGAGGAGCGGCGATGCGCGGCGCCTGGGCTAGGTGCGGGTCGCCTCGTGGCGGGCGGCGTCGAGCCTGGTGATGTAGGTGTTCACCCACGTGATCGCGGAGTCGAGGTCGGGCAGGACTGCCAGGTGTGCGGCGCTGGCGGCGTAGGTGGTCGCCCAGGCCGGTCCGGGCTCGACCTGCGGGGGCCAGGTGTGTTTCCGGCGGAAGGCGAACAGCCGCGCGCACAGCGCGCCGATCTGGGCGTCGGGGATCGGGCAGGTGGCCTGGAGCAGTTGGAGGTCGACCAGGTCGTGGGCGCGGTCACTGCCCGCCTCGCTGACGGCGTGCAGCTTCTGGGCGATCTGATGATCGTGGGCGAGGACGGGGATCGGGTTCGGTGCGGGCAGCCCGAGCGCGGCGAACAGGTCGGGGATGTCCGGGGCCAGGACGGTGGGTGGGTCGAGGGTGTCGTCGAGTTCGTCGTGGCCGACCTCCAGGACGATGCTCATCAGGTCGCGGTGGTGGTAGGAGACCTTGATGGTGCGGGCGGTCATGACGTAGTCGGCGGGGACGCCGGTCGGGCGCCAGATGTGGCGGGAGGGGCGGATCTCGCCGGTGAAGCCGGCCCATCCGGTGCGCAGGGCGCGGTCGAAGTCGGTGAGGAAGTCCTCCAGGGCGGTGCGTCGGGCCAGGTCCAGGTCGGTGCTGAATCGGGAGTCGTCCAGTCCGAGGCGCAGTTTCATCGCGGTGCCGCCCTTGACGGCCGAGGGTGGCAGCAGCTGTGCCACCGCGACCGTGGTGACGGTGCGGATGATGATGTTGGCGCGGGCCTGGTCACCGTCGGCGAGGTTCTCGATGCGTTTGCGGAGTGCGCCGACATGTCGCGGTGGCCCGGGGGGCGTGCGGCTCATCCGGTGGCCGGTGCTCTCGTCGTCGTCGTCGGGTGCTGTCTGGGCAGGGTCGCGGTGAGTTGCCGGCGGACCTTCGCGGCCTCGCCGGGGTCGACCAGGGCGGCGCGTTTGGCCTGGTCGAGGGCCTCGAGCAGTCGCCCGGTCATCACGGTGCCCCGGCTGTCCAGGATCGCTTGGGCAACGGTGGTCGACCGGATCCCCTCGTAGCTGGTCAGGAGCTCCTCGGGGAGGTCGCGTCGGATGATCTCGACGAAGCCGGGGTCTTTCTGCCGGGTGCGGCGCGGCAGGCCCACCGTGATCCGTTTAGGTTCGACCATCGCCAGCCCGAGGAGTCCGAGGACGGCGTCGCCGGTCAGGTAGGCGTCGGCCCCGGTCCGGGCGACGGCCTCGGCGTAGGCGTCGTGGGGGGTGCGGCGGGCGTCGGCGAACCGGTAGAGGCCGCGGCGGACGTGGCGCAGCGCCCCACGGGCGGCGAGCTTGCGCAGTTCGACGGCGGGCACGCCGAGCTCGGCGGCCTCGCGGGTGGTGATGTAGCCGTAGTTCTCCTCGGCCAGTTCCCGCAGCACCTGCCGGTACGTCACCCGACACACCTCCAATGGTCGAACCGTACTATTATCGGTACGCTCCTGCCACAGCCATAGGCCTGAGGTGAAGGCATGACAGTACCGATAACAGTACGGTTCAGCCAGACCACGAGCAGTGAGACCACCATCCGCCACGACGGATGGGTTGCTCCCCGGAGTCGGCGCCGACGCCGGCGCCATCTGACCACCCGGCGCGGCCGTGTCCCGGCCGTGAACCCCGTCGGCTGCCGACCGCCGCAGCGCCGTGACGGCCTTCAGGAGTGACAGACGGTGGAGAGCATCCAGGAAGGAGTCGGTGTGCAGGGGTCGCGTCGTCGTGATCCGTATCCGTTCACCTGGGAGATCCCGGTCGGGGTCGCGGTGGTGGTGGGTGCGGTGCTGGTGGGTGGGGTGCACCTGGGCCGGGCGGCGGCGAACGTGCTGTCCGGGTACGGGTGGGCCTGGCCGGCCCGTGCCGACCTGCTCCGCAGCCTGCCCGGGG
>JBAPWU010000050.1:0-1855 GCA_049283855.1 Kineosporiaceae bacterium | reverse complement strand
CGTCGGGGCCGACCGCGGTGACCGTCCCGGCCCCCTCGAGGCCGAGCACCGCGGGCAGCGGCAGCGGGTAGAGGCCGTTGCGCTGGTACACGTCGATGTAGTTCACCCCGGCCGCGGCGACCTCGACCAGCACCTCACCGGTCCGCGGGGCGGGCAGGTCGATCGGCTCCCAGACCAGCGCCTCGGGTCCACCGGGGGCGCTGAGGCGGGCGCCGTGGGTCGTCTGCACCATCCCAGTCTGCACCGGGTTCGCGTCGAGCGCGTCCCGGATCCCACCTGGCGGACGATCACTCGACGTCGTCGACCCACTGCACATAGTCGAGGGCCTCGACGTCGAAGCCGGGCAGCCATTCGGCCAGGACGTCGAGCACCTCGACCTCCCCCTCGATCTGACAGAGCACCGCGATCCCGCCCAGCCAGACCCGGTGGATCAACAGGTACTCCGGCGGCAGGTTGAGCTTGAGCCCGATCGACCACTGCGGACGGCGCGGGTCGTTGATGTGCCCGAACAGCTCGCGCATCCAGGCCCGGGAGAAGGTCCAGGAGGTGTGCCGGGCCGGTTCCAGGAACGGCGACAGGTAGGTCAGCAGGCCGTCGGGGTCGACCGCGATCGAGGCCTTGATGAAGCCCTCCTCGCGCAGCCCGTCGACCACGCCGGCGGCGTCCCCGGCCAGGGCGTGGGTGAGCAGGGAGCCGATCTGCGGCGGCATCCCGTCGGGGAGCCGTTTGACCGCGCCGAAGTCCAGGACGCCGAACCGCCCGTCGTCGGTCAGGCGGAAGTTGCCGGGGTGCGGATCGGCGTGCAGCAGCCCGGCCCGGGCCGGTCCGGCCAGCAGGAACTCCAGGTAGCGGCGGGCGCCCAGGTCGCGAGAGGCCTTGTCGCCGTCGGTGATCAGTCGGGACAGGGGCACGCCGTCCAGCCATTCGCTGACCACCAGGTGCTCGCTGGAGCGCACCACGTGCGGGATGGCGAACACCTCGTCGCCGTCGAAGGCGGTGGCGAACTGCTGCTGGGACTGTGCCTCCAGGGTGTAGTCGAGTTCCTCGGAGATCCGGGCGCGCAGCTCGGCCAGGATCGGCTTGATCTCCAGCCCCGGGATCCAGCCGGCCGCCATCCGGCCCACCCGGCTGATCTGGGTCAGATCCGACAGCAGGGCGTCCCGGGCCCCCGGGTACTGCACCTTGACCGCGACCTCGCGCCCGTCCTTCCAGATCGCCCGGTGCACCTGCCCGATCGAGGCGGCCGCGGCGGGGGAGTCGTCGAACTCCCTGAACTCGCGGCGCCAGCGCGGGCCCAGTTCGGTGGCCAGCACCTTGTGCACGGTCGCGGCCGGCATCGGCGGGGCGGCGTCCTGCAGCCTGGTCAGGGTGGCGCGGTAGGGGCCGGCCAGCTCCTCGGGCATGGCGGCCTCGAAGACGCTCAGGGCCTGGCCGAACTTCATCGCCCCGCCCTTGAGCTCGCCGAGCACCTTGAACAGCTGCTCCGCGGTCCGGGCCTGGATCTCGGCGGCGACCACCTCGGCCGGCCGCCCGCCGACCCGCTTGCCGAGCCCCACCGCGGTACGGCCGGCCAGGCCGAGCGGCAGGCTGGCGAGCTTCGCGGTGCGGGTCACGGCACGCCGTGGGAGGTCGGTCACCTGGTCATTGTCGCTGTCCGGGTCGCAAAGCCCTACCGCGGGGGCCAGTGGCAGCCGCAGGCCGGGTGCACAGGCCACTCCCGGCGCGAGATCAGCCAGTCCGGACGCTCCACCTCGAGCGTGGCCGAGACCGCGGCCGGGCGGCGGGCGCCGTCCAGGTGCGCCAGGGCCTGCAGCGCCGCCAGCGAGGCCGCCAGCTGGGCGGAGGCGGTTTCCTC
>JBAPWU010000049.1:0-7196 GCA_049283855.1 Kineosporiaceae bacterium | reverse complement strand
GCCTTCTCCGGGGCCTTGGCGGCGCGCCTGGTCGCGGCCTCGGCCTCCCGGACGGTGGCCTTCTTGGCGCTGAGCGGCTCCAGGACCAGCTCGATCACGGCCATCGGGGCGTTGTCACCCTTCCGGTTGCCGATCTTGGTGATCCGGGTGTAGCCACCCTGACGCTCGGCCATTGCCGGTGCGATCTCGGTGAAGAGCGCGTGCACGACGCTCTTGTCGCGCACGACGGTGAGCACGCGCCGGCGTGCGGCGAGGTCACCGCGCTTGGCGAAGGTGATCAGACGCTCGGCCAGCGGGCGGACCCGCTTGGCCTTGGCCTCGGTGGTGGTGATGCTCCGGTGCTCGAACAGCTGCGTGGCCAGGTTGGACAGGATCAGCCGTTCGTGCGCCGGTCCACCCCCCAGGCGCGGACCCTTGGTGGGCGTGGGCATGTCGGTCGTTCTCCTCGATCAGCGGGTCAGCGGGTCAGGCGGGAGTGGACTTCTCAGAGCTGCTCGTCCTCGGCGAAGGACATGTCGTCGTCGGCGCCGTAGCTGTCGACCACGAGCGCCGGGTCGAACCCGGGCGGGCTGTCCTTGAGCGCCAGCCCCATCCCCTGCAGCTTCGCCTTGACCTCGTCGATCGACTTGGCGCCGAAGTTGCGGATGTCGAGCAGGTCGGCCTCACTGCGCCCGACCAGTTCGCCCACCGTGTGGATGCCCTCACGCTTGAGGCAGTTGTAGGACCGGACGGTCAGGTCCAGCTCCTCGATCGGCAGGGCCAGGTCGGCCGCCAGCGCGGCGTCCGACGGCGAGGGTCCCATGTCGATGCCCTCGGCCTCGACGTTGAGCTCACGGGCCAGCCCGAACAGCTCGACCAGGGTCTTGCCGGCCGAGGCCATGGCGTCACGCGGCTGGGTCGACTGCTTGGTCTCGACGTCGACGATCAGCCGGTCGAAGTCGGTGCGCTGCTCGACCCGGGTGGCCTCGACCTTGTAGGTCACCTTCAGCACGGGCGAGTAGATCGAGTCCACCGGGATCCGGCCGATCTCGGCCTCGCCGGACTTGTTCTGCTGGGCCGAGACGTAGCCACGGCCACGCTCGACGGTCAGCTCCATCTCCAGCTTGCCCTTGCCGTTCAGCGTGGCGATGTGCAGATCGGCGTTGTGCACCTCGACCCCGGCCGGGGGCGCGATGTCGGCCGCGGTGACCGAGCCCGGGCCCTGCTTGCGCAGGTACATCACCACGGGCTCGTCGTGCTCGCTGGAGACCACGAGCCGCTTGATGTTGAGGATCAGTTCGGTGACGTCCTCCTTCACCCCGGGAACGGTGGTGAACTCGTGCAGGACGCCGTCGACGCGGATGCTGGTGACCGAGGCGCCGGGGATCGACGACAGCAGCGTGCGTCGCAGGCTGTTGCCGAGGGTGTACCCGAACCCGGGCTCGAGCGGTTCGATCACGAACCGGGAGCGGTGGTCGCTGACCACCTCTTCGGTGAGGCTGGGCCTCTGTGCGATGAGCACGGTGTTCTCCTTTCGGCGCCCGCTATTTGACGCCGGTTAGGGGGAATTGCCTACTTCGAGTAGAGCTCGACGATCAACTGCTCCTGGACCTGGGTGTCGATGACCTGGCGCGCCGGCAGGGCGTGCACCAGGATCCGCATCCGGTTCGGGATGACCTCGAGCCAGGCCGGGACGGTGCGCTCCCCGGCCTCGGCGCGAGCGACGACGAACGGCGTGAGCTCGACCGAACCGGCGCGAACCTCGACGATGTCGCTCTCGGTGACCCGGTAGCTGGGGATGTCGACCTTCACGCCGTTGACGACGATGTGGCCGTGACGCACCAGCTGGCGGGCCATGTCGCGCGACTTGGCGAAGCCGGCCCGGTACACGACGTTGTCCAGGCGGGACTCCAGGATGCGCAACAGGTTCTCACCGGTCTTGCCCTGCTTGCGGTTGGCTTCCTCGTAGTAGCCCCGGAACTGGCGCTCGAGCACCCCGTAGATGCGCGCAGCCTTCTGCTTCTCGCGCATCTGCAACAGGTACTCGCTCTCCTTGGTGCGCGCGCGACCGTGCTCACCCGGGGGGTAAGGACGGATCTCGATCGGGCACTTCGGGGAGTCGCACTTGGCTCCCTTGAGGAACAGCTTGGTCTTCTCGCGGCGGCAGCGCTTGCAATCAGCGCCGGTGTAACGCGCCATAGTCCGTGGTTCTCCTTCGGCTGGTCTTGTGTGCGCGTCAGACGCGGCGGCGCTTGGGCGGGCGGCACCCGTTGTGCGGGGTGGGGGTCACGTCCTGGATCGAGCCGACCTCGAGGCCGGTCGCCTGCAGGGAACGGATCGCCGTCTCTCGGCCCGACCCCGGGCCCTTGACGAACACATCGACCTTGCGCATGCCGTGCTCCTGGGCCCGGCGTGCGGCGGCCTCGGCCGCCATCTGCGCGGCGAACGGGGTCGACTTGCGCGAGCCCTTGAAACCCACCTGACCGGCCGAGGCCCAGGCGATCACCGCACCGCTCGGATCTGTGATCGAGACGATCGTGTTGTTGAACGTGCTCTTGATGTGCGCGTGACCGTGGGAGATGTTCTTCTTCTCCTTGCGGCGAGGCTTGCGCGAGCCTGCGCCGGTCGGGCGTGCCTTGGGCGGCATTACTTCTTCCCTGCCTTCTTCTTGCCGGCAACGGTGCGCTTGGGGCCCTTGCGGGTCCGCGCGTTGGTCTTGGTGCGCTGACCACGCACCGGCAGGCCGCGGCGGTGACGCAGGCCCTGGTAGCAGCCGATCTCCACCTTGCGGCGGATGTCGGCGGCGACCTCACGGCGAAGGTCACCCTCGACCTTGAAGTTGACCTCGATGTAGTCGCGCAGCTTGACCAGGGACTCGTCGTCCAGGTCCTTGACCCGCAGGTCCGGGCTGACGCCCGTGGCCTCGAGGGTCTGCAGCGCACGGGTTCGGCCCACGCCGAAGATGTAGGTGAGCGCAACCTCGAGCCGCTTGTCGCGGGGGAGGTCGACGCCGACGAGACGTGCCATGAGTCTCTTTCTCTTCACAGAGGTCTGAGGCAGCACCGGTCCCGGCCGTGCTCGGCGCGGGTCCCCGGCCTCTGTCCGGGGGTGGCGTCCTGGAACGTGGTGTCCAGGGGTCGGGTGCTGCGGTGGGAGTGCGAGGTCGTGAGGGGGCGATCAGCCCTGGCGCTGCTTGTGACGCTGGTTCTCGCAGATCACCATGACCCGCCCGTGACGGCGGATCACCTTGCACTTGTCGCAGATCTTCTTGACGCTCGGCTTGACCTTCATCAGTGTCTTCCGGACAGGACGTCGACCACTACGCGTCGCCGGGCCCGATGCGGGCATCGGGCCGGTGACGGCAGGGGCAGCGTCGTCGTGGGCAGGTTACTTGTAGCGGTAGACGATGCGACCGCGGGAGAGGTCGTAGGGACTCAGCTCCACCACCACGCGATCCTCGGGGAGGATCCGGATGTAGTGCTGGCGCATCTTGCCGGAGATGTGAGCGAGAACCTTGTGACCGTTGCCCAGCTCCACGCGGAACATCGCGTTCGGCAGTGCTTCGACCACGGTGCCCTCGATCTCGATGACCCCGTCCTTCTTTGGCATGTCCTCCGCAATCCTTCGAGCCAGTGTGTCCACATCTCACGCGTGACAGAGCCCTTCGAATCGCCAGACCAGCCGCGGGGCGATGTCGAGGGCTAGAGATGCATGTGAGACGAATCGCGAGTCTACGCCAGGAGGCGCGCCGAGAAGAAATCGGCGGTCAATCACCGAGGGGCGCGAACCGCCCGGCGGCCCCGCCGAGGGCCCCGAGGGCCTGCTCGCCACCGTCGCGGGCGGTGAGGACCCACAGCCCACGATCGTGCAGGGCCACCGAGTGCTCCCAGTGCGCGGCGCGCCGGCCGTCACGGGTGACCACGGTCCACTCGTCGGCGAGCACCCGGGTGGCCGCGTCCCCGGCGGTGAGCATCGGCTCGATCGCCAGGCAGATGCCGGCCCGCAGCTTGGGCCCCCGGTCGCGGGTGCGGTAGTTCAGCACATGCGGGTCCTGGTGCATGGCGGTGCCGATGCCGTGCCCGCCGTACTCCTCGACCAGGCCGTAGCGGCCGTCAACGAAGTCCTCGATGGCGCCACCCACGGCGTTCAGCCGCTCCCCCACCGCGATCGCCGCGATCCCGTGCCACATCGCCTGCTCGGTGACCGAGATCAGGTCCAGGTCCGCCGGGTCGGGGCTCTGGCCGGGCAGCGGCGGTACCAGCGCGCTGAACGCGGCGTCGCCGTGCCAGCCGTCGACGATCGCGCCGCAGTCCACCGAGATCACGTCACCGGCGGCCAGCACCCGGGGACCCGGGATCCCGTGCACGACCTCGTCGTTGACCGAGACGCACAGGGTGGCCGGGAACCCGTGATACCCGACGAAGGACGGCGTCGCACCGACCGAGCGGATCACGTCCTCGGCGACGGCGTCGAGTTCCCTGGTGGACACCCCGGCCCGCAGTTCCCGGCGCACCGCGTCCAGGGCGTCGGCCACCACCAGCCCCGCCCGGCGCATCAGGCGGATCTGGTCAGCGGTCTTGTACTGGATCCGGTCGCGTCCGAGCATGGGCGGCAGAGGTCTCAGCGGGTGCCGAGAGCGTCCGTCATCCGTGCGGTGACCTCGTCCACGTCGCCCATGCCGTCCACCGGGACCAGGAGCCCACGCTCGCGGTAGAGGTCGACCAGCGGGGCGGTCTCGGCGGCGTAGACCTCCTGACGGTGGCGGATCACGTCCTCGGTGTCGTCCTCGCGGCCCTCGATCTCGGCCCGCTTGAGCAACCGGGTGACCAGGGCATCGGTGTCGGCAGTGATCAGGACGACGGCGTCCAGCGGGGTGCCCGCCGCGGCGAGCATGCCGTCCAGCGCCTCGACCTGAGCCGCGTTGCGGGGGTAGCCGTCGAGCAGGAACCCACCGGTCACGTCGGGCTGGGCGAGACGGTCACGCACCATGTCGTTGGTGACCTCGTCCGGCACGAGCCTGCCGGAGGAGGTGAACGACTGCGCCAGCCGACCCAGCTCCGTCCCGCCGGCGATGTTGGACCGGAAGATGTCGCCGGTGGAGATGGCCGGCACCCCCAACCGGGCGGCCAGGCGGACGGCCTGGGTGCCCTTGCCCGCACCGGGGGGACCGAGCAGGACCAACCTCATCGCAGGAACCCTTCGTAGTGCCGCTGCTGCAGCTGGGACTCGATCTGCTTCACCGTCTCCAGCCCCACCCCGACCACGATCAGGATCGAGGTGCCGCCGAAGGGGAACCTGCTGGTGTTCGCCTTGATCAGGGCCAGCGCCACCAGGGGGATCAGCGCAATGATGGCGAGATAGAGCGACCCGGGCAAGGTGATCCGGCTCAGCACGTAGGACAGGTACTCCGCGGTCGGTCGACCCGCCCGGATGCCGGGGATGAAGCCGCCGTACTTCTTCATGTTCTCGGCCACCTCGTCCGGGTTGAACGTGATCGCCACGTAGAAGTACGTGAAGAAGATGATCAGAACGAAGTAGACCAGCATGTACAGCGGCTCGTCACCGCGCTGCAGGTGCCGCCGGATGAAGGTCACCCACGGTGCGGTGCTGTTCTGCTGGAACCCCGAGATCAGGGTGGGCAGATAGAGCAGCGACGACGCGAAGATGACCGGGATGACGCCGGCCATGTTCACCTTGATCGGGATGTAGGTGCTGGTCCCCCCGTACATCCGCCGCCCGATCATGCGCTTGGCGTACTGCACCGGGATCCGCCGCTGGGACTGCTCGACGAAGATCACCAGAGCCATCACCACGATGCCCAGCACGATCACCAGGGCCAGGGTGTCCCAGCCGTGACCGGTGGCGTCGTTCTGCTGCTTGATGCCCCACAGCGAGCCCGGGAACGTGGCCGCGATCGAGGTGAAGATGAGCAGCGACATGCCGTTGCCGACGCCGCGCTCGGTGACCAGCTCACCCATCCACATGATCAGCCCAGTGCCCGCGGTGAGGGTGATGACCATCAGCAGGACGGTCCAGATGTCCTCCCGCGGCACGATGTCGGCCGTGCAGCTGTCGCCGAAGACCCGGTTCGCCCGAGCCATCGCCACCAGGGTGGTCGACTGCAGGATGGCCAGGCCGATGGTCAGGTACCGGGTGTACTGCGTGAGCTTGGCCGTGCCGCTCTGACCCTCGTCCTTGAGCGTCTCGAACCGGGGGATCACCACCGTCAGCAACTGGACGATGATGCTCGCCGTGATGTACGGCATGATCCCCAGCGCGAAGATCGACAGCTGGAGCAGGGCACCGCCGCTGAACACGTTCGCCAGCCCCAGGGTGGCCGCGAGGCCACCCTGAGAGGTGTTCTGCGCCTGGTTGATGCAGGTACGCACGGCCGAATAGCTGATCCCCGGCGTCGGGATGAACGACCCCAGCCGGAACAGGGCCATGATCGCCAGCGTGAACAGCAGCTTGCGCCGCAGGTCAGGGGTGCGGAACGCCCGGGCGAATGCGGTGAGCACGATGCCTCCTGATCACTCCTCGTTGCAGGACCACCCGACCTCAGTCGGTCGAGGCGGTCCCGCCGGCGGCGGTGATCTTGTCTCGGGCACTGGCCGAGAAGGCGTCCACGCTGACCTGCAGCGCCACACTCACCTCGCCCGTGCCCAGGACCTTCACCGGGTGACCGTCGCGGACGGCGCCCTTGGCCACGAGGTCGTCCACCGTCACCACGCCGCCGTCTGGGTAGAGCGACGACAGCCGCTCCAGGTTGACCACCTGGTAGGTGACCCGGAACGGGTTGGTGAACCCGCGCAGCTTGGGCAGGCGCATGTGCATCGGCATCTGACCGCCCTCGAAGGAGGTCGAGACCTGATAGCGCGCCTTGGTGCCCTTGGTGCCGCGGCCGGCGGTCTTGCCCTTGCTCGCCTCACCACGACCCACCCGGGTCTTCGCGGTCCGCGACCCCGGCGCCGGGCGCAGGTGGTGCACCCGCAGTGGCTTCTCCTGCTCGGACATCGTCAGTCAACCTCCTCGACGGTCACCAGGTGGCGTACCGCCTTGACCATCCCACGAATCTCGGGACGGTCTTCCTTCACGACCACGTGGCCGATCCGCTTCAGTCCCAGCGAGCGCAGGGTCTCGCGGTGCGCGGCCAGACCACCGATCTTCGACTTGACCTGGGTCACCTTGAGCCTGGCCATCAGGCACCAGCCCCGGCG
>JBAPWU010000048.1:0-2772 GCA_049283855.1 Kineosporiaceae bacterium | reverse complement strand
TCCTATCCAGCGGTGCGCGCCGCGGTGATCGTCGTCGGGCTGGCCGTGGCGGTGGCGCTTCTCGTCGTGGGCCGGCTCGGACGACGCGTCACCGGCACGATCGCGGCGGCTGCGGTGCTGGTGGGGCTGGCCGGCCCCACCGCGTACGCGCTGCAGACGGCGACCACGGGACATTCCGGTGCCATCCCGTCGGCCGGGCCGTTCGTGGCAGGTGGATTCGGGCCCGGTCGGGGCGGTCCGCCCGGCGGGGGAGCCGTTCCGGGAGCGGGCCGTGTGCGGGGCGGGCCGGGGGCGCAGTTCGGTCCCCCGCCCGGGATGGGTGCCCTGGGTGGCCAGGGCGGTCCCGCTGGCGCGACCGGCCGACGCATGCCGGGCGGCCTCGGTGGTCCGGGCGGGATGGGCGGCCTGCTCGACGCCGCAGCACCGAATGCCGAGCTGGTGAATGCCTTGCGCCAGAACGCCTCCGCCTACACCTGGGTGGCCGCGGCGGTGGGCTCCAATGCGGCCGCCGGGGCACAGCTGGCCACGGGGCTGCCGGTGATGTCGGTCGGCGGGTTCAACGGCAGCGACCCCTCGCCGACCCTGGCCCAGTTCCAGCAGTACGTGGCCGAGGGCCGGATCCACTACTTCCTCGGTGGCGGCGGCATGCAACCGAACGGTGGCAGCACCACCTCGGCCGACATCGCCGCCTGGGTGCAGGAGAACTTCGCCGCCACCACGCTGGGCGGCACGACCGTCTACGACCTGACCCGCGCGGGCGGGTAGCGTGGGTCGGCGTCCGTCTCTTCCGTGTCGATACCCCGAGGTTTCCGTGACATCTGGCCCACGCCGGCGTTCCACCCGCTCCCTGCCCCGCTCCGGCCCGGGCCCCGTGGTCTGGCTCGCCGTGCTGGCCCTCGCGCTGGCGGGATGCGGTGGCGGGTCGTCCACCACGACGGCGGCCTCGGCCAGCGGGTCGGCGTCGGAGTCCGTCGAGGCCACGCCGTCCGACACCCCGGTCGCGGACAGCGCCGGGCCGACGGTGCCCGCCGTCACGAAACCGGTCCGCACCACCGGGATCGGGGTCTCGGTGACCGGCGACGTCGGCCAGAAGCCGGCCCTGACCGTGCCGGCCTCCAGCGCGCCGCCCGGCCTGAAGGTCGAGGTGCTGGTCGCCGGCACCGGTGCCGCGGTGGCCAAGGGGCAGACGATGGTCGCGAACTACCTCGGCCAGACCTGGACCCCGACCGGCGGCAAGGTCAACGTCTTCGACAACTCCTACGACCGCTCGTCCCCGGCCGCGTTCCAGATCGGCACCGGCAAGGTGATCGACGGCTGGGACGCCGGCCTGGTCGGTCAGAAGACCGGCAGCCGCCTGCTGCTGTCCATCCCCGCGGCCCAGGCCTACGGGGCCGCCACCTCCGCCGACAACGCACTGGCCGGGCAGGACCTGCTGTTCGTGGTCGACATCCTGGGTGCGCTGGACGCCGACGCCGCGGCCACCGGCGCGGCCGTGACGCCGGTCCCGGCCGGGTTCCCGGCGATCGCATCCGTACCCGGCAAGAAGCCGTCGATCACCTCGGTGGCCGGGGTGAAGCCCACGGCTCAGGCGCGCTCGGCGTTGCTGGTCAGGGGGACGGGCGCGGTGATCGATCCCACGAAGCATCTGGTGCTGCAGATCGTGCAGACCGACACCGCCACCGGCAAGCAGACCCAGGGGACCTGGGGTGAGGGCGCCGACGTGGTCCCGGCCACCGACGTGCTGACCATCGCCTCGGCGCTGAAGGGCCAGAAGGTCGGGAGCCGGGTGCTCGCGGTCACCGCCACCTCGTCCAGCTCCGAGAGCGTCGTGGTGATCCTGGACGTCATCGCGCAGTACTGACCGTCGGCCGGCGAGGTGTCGAGCATGACGCACGGGGCTGAGGCGACCGACGAGGTCGTCGCCGCGTTGCACCGCGCCGGGGTGGCGCAGGCGGAGTCGAGCGTGGCCCGGCGGGCCCAGTACTCCTCCGATGCCTCGCTGTACCGGGTGGTGCCTCGCGCGGTGGCCTTCCCGCGCACTGCGGAGGAACTGGCCGCCACCCTGGCCACCTGCCGCGACCTCGGGGTGCCGCTCACCATGCGCGGAGCCGGGACCTCGATCGCGGGGAACGCGGTCGGGCCCGGGGTGGTGGTCGACACCAGCCGGCACCTGAACGCCGTCCTCGGCATCGACCCGGTGGCGCGGACGGCGCGGGTGCAGCCCGGCACGGTGCTGGCGCGCCTGCAGGCGGCGGCGGCCCCGCACGGGCTGCGGTTCGGGCCGGATCCCTCGACCCACAACCGGGCCACCCTGGGCGGGATGATCGGCAACAACGCCTGCGGCTCGAGGGCACTCGGCTACGGCCGGACGTCGGACAACGTGGTGTCGCTGGAGGTGCTGACCGGCTCCGGTGAGCGGCTGGGGCCGGCGCACCGGAAACGGTTGGGGGCCCTCGCTCAGGCCCATCTCGCCCTGATCCGTACCGAGTTCGGTCGCTTCGGGCGTCAGGTGTCCGGCTATGCGTTCGAGCACCTGCTCCCCGAACGGGGGATCGACGTGGCCCGCTTCCTGGTCGGCACCGAGGGCAGCCTCGGCGTGGTCACCGAGGCCATCGTGGGCCTGGTCGAGGCGCCGCAGCACACCGTGCTGGTCGTCCTGGGCTACCCCGACATGGCCGCCGCCGCCGACGCCGTGCCGGCGCTGCTGCCGTTCGGGCCGGTGGCCGTCGAGGGCCTGGACGCGCGGATCGTGGAGGCGGTGCGGGCCCGGGC
>JBAPWU010000047.1:0-21445 GCA_049283855.1 Kineosporiaceae bacterium | reverse complement strand
GCCCGGGCCCGGTTGAGAGCGGAGCGCACTGCGTCGGCACCCGCGTCGGCGTCGGCAGCGGAAGCGGCCTCGCCCCCGGTCTCGACGCCCCCGGGGTCGACGCCGGGGTGGATCGGCGCCCGCTCCTCGCCCCCGTGACCCTCACTGGACACGCTGCACCTCCCCGGCCATCACATCGATCCGGGCACCCTCGAGCACCTCGGGCACGTCGGCCGGCACAGCAGCGGTGACCAGCACCTGCTCGGCCCCGGCCACCATCTCGGCCAGCCGCACCCGCCGTCCGGCGTCGAGCTCTGCGAACACGTCGTCCAGGATCAGCACCGGTTCGCCGTCGCCGTCCCCGCTGGTGTCGGCACGCAGCAGGTCGTAGCTGGCCAGGCGCAACGCGAGGGCGAACGACCAGGACTCGCCGTGGCTGGCATACCCCTTCGCCGGCACCTCGGTGTCACCGAAGGTCAGCCCGAGCACCAGGTCGTCCCGGTGCGGCCCGACCAGGCTCACCCCGCGCTCGAGTTCGCGCGGGCGAGCCTTCGACAGCGCCTCGAGCAGCCGCGCTGCCAGCAGGTCGCGGCCCAGGGGGGCCTGCGCGGTGATGTCGTCACCGAGGCTCGACCGGTACGCGAGCCGCGCCGCGCCCTGACCGCCCGAGACCGCCTCGTAGGCCGCGGCCACCAGCGGCTCCAGCAGGTGCACCAGGTGCAGCCGTCCGGCCAGCAGCTCGGCGCCGGCCGTGGCTAGATGGGCGTCCCAGACATCGAGCGTGCGGACGTCGCCGCGCCCGGATCTGATCGTCGCCCCGGCGGTCTTCAGCAGGGCATTGCGCTGGCGCAGCACCTTGTCGACCTCGGCGCGCACGCCCGCGAAGCGCGGCGCGCGGGCCACCAGCAGGTCGTCCATGAACCGGCGCCGCCCCTCCGGGTCGCCCTTGACCAGGGCGAGGTCCTCGGGAGCGAACAGCACGGTGCGCAGCAGCCCGAGCACCTCGCGCGGCCGGGTCACCGGGGACCGGTTGATCCGGGCCCGGTTCGCCGATCCCGGCACGATCTCCAGCTCGACCAGCACCTGCCGCCCGGCCCGCTCGATCGCCGTGCGCACCACGGCCCGCGGTGCGCCGATCCGCACCAGCGGTGCATCGGTGGGCACCCGGTGGCTGGACAGCGCCGCGACGTACCCGATCGCCTCGACCAGGTTGGTCTTGCCCTGCCCGTTCGGGCCGATCAGCGCGCTGACCCCCGGCTCGAGCGCGAGCTCCACCGCCTCATACGACCGGAAGTCGGTCAGCGAGAGCTGGGTGACGTGCACGCCCTGCTCTTACTGGGTGGATCCGGCGCCGGAGGTCGGTCCCGCCGACGTCACCGCATGCCCGCCGAACTGGTTACGCAGCGCGGCAACGGCCTTCATCGCGGGGGAGTCCACCTGCCGGGAGGCGAACCGGGCGAACAGAGCCGCCGAGATCACCGGCATCGGCACGGCGTTGTCGATCGCTTCCTCGAGCGTCCAGCGACCCTCGCCGGAGTCCTCGACGTAGCCCTTGATCGCCGCCAGCTCGGGGTCGTCGGCCAGGGCCTTGACCAGCAGGTCGAGCAGCCAGGAGCGGACGACGGTGCCGCGGGTCCAGGCCTGGAAGCAGCCGGGCACGTCGGTGACGATGTCCTTCGCGGCGAGCAACTCGTAGCCCTCGGCGTAGGCCTGCATCAGGCCGTACTCGATGCCGTTGTGCACCATCTTCGCGTAGTGCCCGGCCCCGACCGAGCCGGCGTGCACGAAGCCCTCCTCACGCGGGCCCGCGGGTCGCAGCGCGTCGAAGACCGGCATCGCCCGCTCGACCATCGCCGCGTCGCCGCCGACCATCAGGCCGTAGCCGTTCTCCAGGCCCCAGACGCCGCCGGAGACGCCGCAGTCGAGGTAGTTGACGCCGCTCGCGGCGAGGGTGGCCGCGTTGACCAGGTCATCGGTGAACCGGGAGTTGCCGCCCTCGATCACCAGGTCCTCGGCAGCCAGCAGGCTGCCCAGCTCCTCGACGGTCGAGGTGGTGGGCGCTCCGTGCGGAACCATGATCCACACCGTCCGTGGCGCCGGCAGTGCCGCGACCAGGTCGGCCAGCGAGGCGACGTCGCTGACCTCGGGGTTGCGGTCGTACCCGGTCACCTCGACCCCTGCGTTGCGCAGCCGGGTGCGCATGTTGCCGCCCATCTTGCCCAGGCCCACCAGACCGATGTGCACGCGTTGCCTCCTCGTTGTGGCTGCTGTGTCGAGCCGTTCGGCGGGTCGCCTAGCTGTTCAGCCGCACCGGGAGCACCAGGTACCGGAATCCGGCGTGGTGCTCCCCGGCCGCCGAGATCACCACCGGCTTGGTCGGCTGGGTGAATGTCATCAGGGTCGTCTCGGCGTTCACGCCGGACAGGCCCTCGAGCAGGTACTGCGGGTTGAACGCGAGCACCACCTCGTCGCCGGTCAGGCTCGCGTCCACGGCCTCGGAGGCCTGGGCATCCTCACCCTGGCCGGCCTCGAGCACGATCGCGCCGTCGGTGAACCGCAACCGGACGGCGGCGTGCCGGCCCGCGACCAGCGACACCCGGCGCGCGGCCTCGGCCAGAGCCGCGGTGGCCACCTCGGCCGCACCGAGATGCTCGGCCGGGAACAGCCCCAGGACCTGGGGGTACTCGCCGTCCATCAGGAGCGAGGTGGTGCGCCGTCCGCCGGCCTCGAAGCCGATCAGCTCACCGGCGCCGTCCGAGGGGAGGGCGAGGGTGATGTCGCCGACCGCCCCCAGCGCCTTGGACACCTCGGACAGGGTGCGGGCCCGGACCAGGGCCGTGGCCTGCAGGCCAGGGTCGGCCGGACGCCAGGGGAGGGTGCGTACGGCCAGCCGGTAGCGGTCGGTGGCCATGAGGGTGAGCTTCTCGCCGTCGATCTGGGCCAGCACACCGGTCAGCACCGGGCGCGTGTCGTCACGGCTGGCGGCCACGGTGACCTGGGCGACGGCCTGGGTGAAGTCGCCCCCGGCCACCACCCCGGAGCTCTCCGGCATCGTCGGCAGGGTGGGGTAGTCGTCGACCGGCATGGTGAGCAGGGTGAACCGGCTCGCCCCGCAGGTGATCTCGACCCGGGAGCCGTCGGTGGCGACGTCGACCGGCCAGGCCGGCAGCGATCGGGAGATGTCGGCCAGGAGGCGGCCGGAGACGAGCACGGTGCCGCCGTCGGAGACATCTGCCGGCACCTCGACCCGGGCGGAGACCTCGTAGTCGAAGCTGGACAGCCGCAACACCCCGTCGGGCGACGCCTCGAGCAGCAGCCCGGCGAGGACGGGGACCGGGGGGTTGCTGGGCAGGGAGCGCGCCACCCAGGTGACAGCCTCGGCCAGGACATCGCGTTCGACCCGGAACTTCACGGAACCCACCTCTCTGCGGTGCGGACGACGTGGGCTCGACCTCGGGGCCGGGATCCACCCGGTGCGGCGTCGTCCGCCCGATGACTGCTGGAGTGCTGCGCCCTCAGGCAGGCGAGCTGCCACAGCATCGGCAGCTCGTGTAGGTCGGCGCGCCCCGAGAGTAACGCGACTGGGTCACCACAGGTGAAGCGGACGGCGTGGTGAGCCAGGAGGGCGCCCGTGTGGGGTCCTCGGCGGGTCCTCGCTCGGTCCTTCAGATCGGGGATCGGCGTGGATCGGGTCAGCACACAGATGTGGGCGGGCCACTTCCCTCTATCTCTCTCTGTAGACATCGTCATAGGGGGTGTGGACGCTGTGGGTAACCACCCATCGGTGCTGCTCAGCGGTCGGGCGGCGTGTCGACGGGCGGTGGACAGCGGGGGCTCGGCGGTGGACGAGGTCCCCTTTGGCGGCCCGCACTCACGGAGGTCGCCGGCACCGTCCACCGAGGGCCGGCCGGTGCTCCACAAGCGCAGGGTAGTCGTCAGGGGTTTGTCCACAGGTTGTCCACGGGCCGTGGACGAGGGGGTGCCGAGGTCCTCTCATCCGTTCGGAGGGGGGTCCTGTTCACACACCGTTGATATCCGGCGACGCAGAATCCACAGGGTTGTCCCCATACTGTGCACGAGATGATGTCTAGGTCGAATTCGGGCAGCCGGGGTGCAACGCGGCGGTTTCCGGCCGAATCAGAGGCCTTTTTGGACTGATTTGCACCTGATCTCGACGGTCGATCACCGCGTCGGTGACTCTGCGATGGTGTTGCCTACCCTTTGAACACAGCCCAGGTGGCGTCGTCTGTGGGCGGTTGGCTGTCGGTTGGCGCGGGGTTGCGCATGATTCCCGAATCCTGTGGACAACGTGGAAAAGACCGGTCACCCAGAGTGAGGCCCAGCCGTCGGGGAGCGGATCGGGGAAGGTCAGCGAGGGGTCAGGATCGCGCTGACTGACGGATCCGGTTGGTCAGCTCGGTGACCTCGGTGTAGGTCTTGCGTCGCTCGGCCATCAGATGGCGGATCTTGCGCTCGGCGTGGATGACCGTGGTGTGGTCCCGGCCACCGAAGAGCTGCCCGATCTTCGGCAACGACAGATCGGTGAGTTCGCGGCACAGGTACATGGCGATCTGACGCGCGTTCACCAGTACCCGCGATCGGGAGGACCCGCACAGGTCCTCCATCGTCATCTCGAAGTAGGCGGACGTCTGCGCCATGATCGTGGCCGCGGTGATCGCCGGGGTGTTGTCGGCCGGGATCAGGTCCTTCAGCACGATCTCGGCCAGGGACAGGTCCACCTGCTGCCGGTTGAGGCTGGCGAACGCGGTGACCCGGATCAGTGCGCCCTCGAGCTCGCGGATGTTCGTCGAGATCTTGCTGGCGATGTACTCCAGGACGTCGTCCCGGGCCTCGAGCCGCTCCCCGATCGCCTTCTTGCGCAGGATGGCGATCCGGGTCTCGAGGTCGGGTGGCTGAACGTCGGTGATCAGGCCCCATTCGAACCGGGACCGCATCCGCTCCTCGAAGCCGGACAGCTGCTTGGGGGGCAGGTCGGAGGTGATCACGACCTGCTTGTTGGCGTTGTGCAGGGTGTTGAAGGTGTGGAAGAACTCCTCCTGCGTCTGCACCTTGCCCTGCAGGAACTGGATGTCGTCGATCAGCAGCACGTCGACGTCGCGGTAGCGGCGCTGGAAGTTGCCGGCCTTGTCGTCGCGGATGCTGTTGATGAAGTCGTTGGTGAACTCCTCCGAGTTCACGTACCGCACCCGCACCCCCTGGTAGAGGCTCGCGGCGTAGTGGCCGATGGCGTGCAGCAGGTGGGTCTTGCCGAGCCCGGAGTCGCCATAGATGAACAGGGGGTTGTAGGCCTTGGCAGGCGCTTCGGCCACGGCGACCGCGGCGGCATGCGCGAACCGGTTGCTGGCCCCGATCACGAAGGTCTCGAACGTGTACTTGGGATTGAGCCGGGACGGCTCTCCAGGGGTGGTCCGCCCGGTGCCTCGGCCGGTGCCGCTGCGCAGCAGGTCAGGGCGGGCGCCGTCGTAGTCGGGGGGATCGCCGTCGGTCCGGGTGCGCTGTCCGAGTCCGTTGGACCTGTCGGCTCCCCGGACGTCGATCACATGGTCATCGCCGAGCCGGTCATCGCCGAGGCGCACCTCGGCACGTTCCTGGATCGACTGCGGGGCCAGGCCGCCCGGCGCTGGCCGCCCCGGCCGGTCACCGCTCAGCCGCGGTGGGGAGCCGTCGTCCGGCGCGTCGTCCGCCCGGTCGTCGTGCTGCTCGGCCAGGGAGGAATCGATGGTGACCGCCAGTCGCACCGGGTGGCCGAGTTCGGCGGAGAGCGCACCGGTGATCGCTTCGCGCATCCGGTGCTCGAGGACCTCTTTGGTCAGCTCGTTGGGAGCCGCCAGGAGCGCGGTGCCGTCGAGCAGGCCGACGGGACGGGTGAGCCGGACGAACGCCCTTTGCTGGGAACTGACACCGAGGGTGTCGAGGGCAGCGAGGGCGCGGCGCCAGACCGAGGAGAAGTCATCTCCGCCTGTGGTCACGCTGGCGCACCTCCTGCCTGGCTCGGGGACGGCCCACCGCAGTCCACACAGTTATCCACAACCTGTGCACGAGAGTTGGCCGTCCGTTGCCAGTCGGGCGGAGCGACTCCCCACACTGTGCTCCGGCTGGCCATCCAGCATGCCCGAGCGGACATCCGAAGTCGTCGTGCGGCATCCCGTGTTCTCCGAGATTTCTCGGAGGTGTCCGGCGTGTCGCGCGGCGCCTTCGGCCAGCACCACAGGACCATAGCCTGTTGGTCTGCCTTGCGTTGCCTGGTCAGTGAGCATACTGCAAGTAATCATTCGACTACTCGACGTTGATATTCGCAGGTGGAGACGAGGATCTGACCGAGGTCGGGGCGGACGAATTGACCTTGCCTCGCCGAGCAACGTACCGTGAGGAGGCTTGAGGGCATCGGTAGGTTCCAGGGCTCCGTGCGAGTTCCGAGACCCTGGCAGGCGCTCTCTTTCCCGAAGGCTCGTCGCACATCCCAGCGGCGGCCATGTCAGCCCCGGCCTGGTGGCCGCAACAGCGTGGAGTCACTCCTGTGAGCAAGCGGACCTTCCAGCCGAACAACCGGCGTAGGGCGAAGACCCACGGCTTCCGGTTGCGGATGCGCACCCGTGCCGGCCGCGCCATCCTCGCTGCCCGTCGGCGCAAGGGCCGCGCAGAGCTCTCCGCCTGACCAGGCCCGCGTCAGCTGCGGCCGTTGTGCTCCCACCCGCCCACCGCATGCGTCGTGCGCCTGACTTCGTCTGCGCCATGCGCTCGGGTCGGCGCGCCGGTCGGCGCACCCTCGTCGTCCACCTCGGCACCGTCGACGGGTCGACCGAGCCGGTGCGGGTGGGTTTCGTGGTCTCGCGCGCGGTCGGTGGTGCGGTGGTCCGCAACAGGGTGAAGCGCCGGCTTCGTGCCCACATGAACGAGCGACTGCAGGACCTGAGGGGCGGTGCACTGGTGGTGGTGCGTGCGCTTCCGGCCGCCGGTCAGGCGAGCTTCGCGACGCTGGCGGCCGATCTCGACGCAGCCCTCGGGTCGGTCCTGCGGGCGGGCGGGGCCCGGTCATGACCACGGATGCCCGGCTCGGAGCCGGAGAGGTGCTGTCGTGGCTGGGTCGGATGCTCTGGAATCTGCCCCGCAATCTGCTGATCGGCGTCATCCGGCTCTGGCGGCTGCTGATCTCGCCGCTGTACGGGCCGACCTGCAAGTACCACCCCTCGTGTTCGGCCTACGGGTTGGAAGCGGTGCGCCGGCACGGTGCCGTGCGGGGCAGCGCGCTCACTGCCTGGCGCATCCTGCGCTGCAATCCGTGGAGCGACGGCGGCATCGACGACGTGCCCCCGGCCAGGTCCTGCACGCCCCCCTCGGGTGAACCGGGCACGTCATCGCTCGACCACCACCACGACCCAGCGCCGCCGGCACGGCGTGCCGCCTGACCGGCTAGGAGTCTCATGGGCAGCCTGATCGACGCCGTTCTCACCCCGCTCGAACTCGTCGTTGCCTGGATCATGGTGGCCTGGCACAAGACGCTCACCCTGGTCGGTCTGCCGGAGTCGTCCGGCATCACCTGGGCGCTGTCGATCGTCGGCCTGGTCATCGTGATCCGGATCCTGCTGATCCCGCTGTTCTTCAAGCAGATCAAGGCATCTCGGGGTCTGCAGTTGCTGCAGCCGGACATGAAGAAGATCCAGGAGAAGTACAAGGGCAAGAGCGATCAGGCCTCCAAGGAGGCGATGACGCGGGAGATGATGGCCCTCTACAAGCACCACGGGACCAACCCGCTGTCCTCCTGCATGCCGATCCTGCTGCAGTCGCCGATCTTCTTCGCCCTGTTCCGGGTGCTGAACGGGATTTCGAAGCAGCAGACGGTGGGTGCACTGAATGCCGAACTGGTTCGTCAGGCGGATGCCGCCACGCTGTTCGGTGCTCCGCTGTCGGACACCTTCCTGAAAGCCGATTCGCTGTCGACGAAGATCCTCACGGTCGTCCTGATCGTGCTGATGTCGCTGACCACCTTCACCACTCAGCGCCAGTTGATGCGCAAGAACATGCCGCCCTCGGCGCTCGAGGGGCAGTTCGCCCAGCAGCAGAAGATCTTGCTGTACGTCTTCCCGTTGGTGTTCGCGGTGTCCGGGGTGAACTTCCCGATCGGCGTCCTGCTGTACTGGCTGACCACCAACCTGTGGTCGATGGGCCAGCAGTTCTACACGATCCGCCGGATGCCGGCACCGGGCTCGATCGCGGAGCAGGCGCTGATGGAGCGGCGACGCAAGAAGGGCAAGGACCCGCTGCCACCCTCAGCCAAGGGCCCGGCGCCCTCGCCGTCGGGCTCGACGGTTGCCGAGCCCGGCTCCGGTGGAGCGGGCGGAGAGGGTGCCTCGGCGGCCGGCACCACCGCCCCGCAGCGTCAGCAGCCCAAGCGGCAGCCCCGCAGCAAGCGCGCCCCGCAGCAGCGACACGGTTCCCGTCCTGCTCCTGGCCAGAAGCGGCCCGGAGCGGACACCGTGGGCGGGGGATAGGTCCGCGCGGCGTACGTGCGAACCGTCGACGGCGCATGTCGGCGCACCGTCCGCGGTTCACGGCTCGGTTCGAGCCACAGGGGACGATTCCGGAGAGCCTGAGGGCTCTCGTTGATTGGGAGGAGCATTCGTGAGCGACACGACAGCGACCGAGCAGCAGACGCACGATGGTGTGTCGTCGGAGGCGCCGGATATCGAGGACGCTGGATCGGGGACCCCCGCCGAGACGGGCGTGCAGCCCACGCCGGTCTCCGAAGCGGACGTCGCGGCACCCGTGGATGTCGACGCCGAGGCAGACGAGGACTCCGACGAGGAGGCGGACGCTGAGGCTGAGGCGGACGAGGAGGCGGACGAGGAGGCGGACGGCGAGGGGCAGGCCGGCTCCAGCCGCGGCCGCCGCTCCCGGCCGTCGCTCCGCCGGCTCGAGGAGGAGGGTGAGGTCGCGGCCGACTATCTCGAGGAACTGCTGGACATCGTCGACCTCGACGGCGACATCGACATCGACGTGGAGAACGGGCGCGCGTCGGTGGCGATCGTGGCGGAGGAGGGTTCAGAGCGGGATCTTCGGCGGCTGGTCGGGTCCCGCGGCGAGGTCCTCGAGGCTCTGCAGGAGCTGTCGCGGCTCGCCGTGCATGCCAGAACCGGTGAGCGCAGCCGCCTGATGCTGGACGTCGCGGGCTTCCGGGCTGCGCGTCGGCGCAAGCTTGAGGACATCGCAGCGCGGGTGTGTCAGGACGTCAAGCGGACCGGTGAGGCCGTGCGGCTGGAGCCGATGACGGCGTTCGAGCGCAAGGTCGTGCACGATGTCGTCGCAGATGCAGGCCTGGTCAGTGAGTCGGAGGGTGAGGACCCCGGACGACGCGTGGTCGTGCATCCCGCGGGTGTCTGAGGGTCGGCTCGACGAAGGATCCGAACTCACCCGGAACATCGCCGCGGATTCCTCTGTGCCGCAGATCCCTGCGGGGCTGACGCCTGCCGTGACGGCATTGTTCGGAGAGCGGATCGGGCTGGCCTCGGCGTTCGTGCAGGAGTTGGCTGGGTCCGCCGTCGAGCGAGGGTTGATCGGTCCTCGCGAGGTACCTCGGCTCTGGGAGCGGCACCTGCTCAACTGTGCGGCGGTGGCCGAGTTGGTGCCCGAGGGTCGTGCCGTCGGGGACGTCGGGTCCGGCGCAGGCCTGCCGGGCCTGGTTCTGGCGATCGTGAGGCCCGACTTGCGGATCACATTGATCGAACCCCTTCAGCGGCGGGTGACCTGGCTGTGCGAAGTGGTGGATCGGCTGGGACTGCGAGACTCGGTGACCGTGCTGCGCTCACGTGCCGAGGATTCCTCCCAACGCGACTTCGACGTGGTGACGGCGCGCGCGGTGGCCCCCCTGGACGTGTTGGCCGGGTGGTGTCTTCCCCTCGTTCGATCCGGCGGGGTGATGCTCGCACTGAAGGGTCAATCGGCGGCTGACGAACTAGCCCGTGCCGAGCCAACGCTTCGTCGGCTGGGCGCGCGCGAGTGGGAGGTCTGTCGCTGTGGCGAGGGGGTACTGGCCGTGCCGACGACAGTGATCAAAGTGCGGGCCGGCACGCGGCGTGTCGGGCGACGTCGTCGATGATGGTCTTCCATCTGGCCGAGCCCGCCGACTGGGCAGAGGCGGTGACGGCCGGGGCGTACGACAGATCCACCCGCGGGCGCTCGCTGACCGACGTCGGCTTCATCCATCTGTCCAGTGGAGAGCAGTGGCCGCGGGTGCGCGACGCCTTCTATGGCGACCTGGAAACGGACCTGCTCCTGGTCGAGGTCGATGAGTCCCTTCTGGGGGAGGCACTGGTGTGGGAGATGGGTGAGCCCGGCAACGATGAGCTCTTCCCGCACCTGTATGGCCCGTTGCCTCTGACGTCGGTCGTTTCGGTCTCTCGCCTTCGTCCACCTCACCGTTCCACGTGAAACACAGCCGGTTGTGCGCAGCCGTGTGATCGAGTCACTCCGGCTGATGTGCTGTGGGAGAACGGCTCTCGATGGGCCACCGCGGGTGTGCAGCCGACCTGACCGGTCGGGCCGCGGGCGCGGCGCGGGCGCACTGATCGGCGGGGTGGGTTACGCAGGGCCGGGTTGTGCGTCGGGAGCGGTCCGCTGCGTCAGGGTCGACGCGGCCGAGACCGCCTGCTTGGCCATGGGGCCCCTGGGTGTGCTTCGCCACCGGGCCCCTGGGGTGTGCTTTGCCACCGACCACCTGGAGCGTGACGCTCACGGTTGTCCAGGGTGGCCGGAGGCCAGCACCAGCCGGGCGACTCGCGGCAGGTGCGACGCAGTGGCTCCCCGCCGTGCCCGGCGGTCAGGGTCCGGGTGGCCGATCCTGGTCCGCGACCCGTGCCGCTCGAGGTGCTCGGTGGGAGACCAGGCCCCCGGCGTGGTGCCGATGCTGCCCGGGTGAACCGGTCCCCAGGGCTGGACGTCGACCGCCGGGCCCAGGCCCTGTGGGGGTGAAGATCGATACCGCCGCTCTTGCGCCTCACTGGGACACCTCCCGAGCACTCAGTGGCATCGTGGCTGTCGCGCGAGCTGAGCGCCGACACGGCGGCCACCGGTCGGCTGAGAACACCATCCCACCGGCCGCTCGGAGCATCCTTCACCCGCCTCCCCAGCCCGCTGGACAGCGTCAGTTCCAGCCCGTGCCGGCGGGCGCATGACGCGCGCGGCTGTGCTGGCGAGGCGGCGGGTTCCTGACAACTCGGCTTCATGAGCGCGTCCGGAGGGCCTCTCGTTGTGACATGAGCACGGCTGTGACCATCCCTTCCGGATGCCCTTCGGGCCCAACGGACGGTCCATGCGGATGCGGCTCGACGCTCACCGCGTTCGGCTGTGGCCGCCACCCATCGCGGTAGCGGAGCCTGCCTCCCGCTGGACTGCCTGGAGGGTCGGCGGTCCATCTGCTCAACCCTGTCATCGCGCGCGAACCGCCCGCCTTTCGTGGTCGACACGTCTTCGAGGCGACGACGGCCCGTCCGTCACTGAGGGGGAGGCCGGCACGAGCGACACTTCTCCGTCCGGTGCGGCGGCATGGCAGGCAGGAACCTCGTGCGCAGGAACCTCGTGCGCAGGAACCTCGTGCGCACGCACTTGCGGATCGGCCTGCCTGCACCCGGGGACCGCCCAGAAGTAGCTGGTCGCCCCGACCCGGGGCCGCCTCGGCAGGGTGGCCGACGTTAGGGGAGTGCAGGCCCAGCCCATCGAGGGCGATCAGCACACGCCCTGGTGTGGGCGCGGGCGGAGTTTATGCAACGACGCGGGCGGGTTCACGCAATGACAGAGTCATCGCGTCACCAGCTGGCGTTTATGAACGGCTTATCCACATGTTGGGGGTGTGTCGACGATGAGGTCCGGCCGGCACGAGTAGCGTCATGGCCGCGGACCTCAGTCGGCCCGGCCCACCCAGTTGGGTAGGGCGGAGGATGGGTGTCAGGACTGGAGGAGAGCAGGCGCGTGAGTGTCGGCCTGGCGAGAGCGATCTACCGAACCCTCCTTCAGTGGCGAACGCCCGGGTCGGGTAGTTCCGTGTTTCACGGGAAACATCGAACAGTGCCGACTCGTCGGCCGTTCGGTCGACTGACCTACCTCCGCTCGGACGAAACCGCTGCATCCGATGATCGCCGCGGCGCGCCCAGCCGGGTCAACGAGGAGAGGCTTGTCAGGATGGATGGACGGCGGGGGTTGGGGAGTGGAGACATGGTGTCAGGCATTGGCTGGCCTCTGACCGACGGGGCGGCTTCGGCGCACGGTCTCGGCTGGCCCGGGGCCGAGGTGATCGCGAGGACCACTGATCTCCTCGTGGAGACCCGGAAGGCCCCCAGCCCAGGTCAGGCGCCGGGTTCTCTGGAGTCGGAACCGGACCCCGACTCGGACCCTGCGCTCCACTTCCGGGCGCGCACGCAGCCGACCACAGACTCCCGAACAGGGAGTGTCCCTGAGCCTGCTCTCACGGATGCCACGGGCGAGCCTGTGGAGGCGCGCGAGTTCGTGACCCGCTCCTCCGGGCAGTGCCCCTCACCGCGCTCAGACGAGGTTTCCCGTGAAACGCCACGGTGCGCTGACCTCACGGTGCCTGGACACACCGCGGGCGCGGCCCGGGTCGAACAGGGCGGGGAGGGGGGCGGCATCCGGGCCCCAGGCTCGGCTCCGATGAATGCGCGGGTCCATGAATCGGTGCTCGCGGCAGTGTCGGCCGCCACCTCCGGCATCCTTGTCAAGCGCGGCCCGACCTCACCGGTCGATTCGGCGCTCCAGATCGACGTGAGCGTTGCGGGTGCCCTCCCTGAACACCGCGGTGCGGACTGGCACCCCGATCCGCTGGACCAGGCTGTCGGCTCTGCCTCGGAGCCAGGTGGAGGGTCGCCGGTCATCGGGGCGAGGATGGCCGAGCTCACTCATGGGTCAGGGGAAGTCATCTCGGCACCTGAGCAGAACGTCGAGACCGCGCGGCGTGGAAGGCCGAGTGAGCCCTACGTCGCGGTCGAGCTCCCTGCCGAGGCGGTCGACCCTGCGAATGAGACGGCGACCGAACGGGCCGCGGAGCGCGACGACAGCGACGTCGAACCACGAACCACGACCGCAGTTGCGACGTGGGGCGTCGCCCCGGACGACGACGTCCCTGGCTCAGGATCGCCCGCCGACTCGAACCGGCCTGGCGAGGTGGCGAACCCAGGGTCGGCCGCGGGGACGGACGACGAGACGGCTTCGACGGCATCGACGGATTCCGACGCCCGGGTATGGATGCCGTCGGAGACCACCGAACGAACCGACAGGGTGGCCGACGGGTGGTCGGCCGACCCGATGGAGCCCGCCCGCGAGTCGTTGGAGGTGTTGGCGGCGGAGCAGACGTCAACGGCGCCGAATGCCTCCGTGCCCTGCGGGGCTGCGTTCTCGGACGGGGCGATTGAGCCGGGCCGCGAGTCGGCCACCGAGTGGCTCGCTGACGTGTCGGAGCGCGCTGCCGCATCACTGGCTTCGTCGGGCCACGATCTGTCGCGAGCACCATCGACGCATCCTGACGCCGACTCCGCCCGTCACGCCCAGGAAGCGTCGCAGGACGAGGTGGGCGAGCCGGTCGTCGATCAGTCGGCCGGGTCGATGGACCCTCTGGTCACGGGCCAGGCACCGGCGCTGCCTGGGTCGACGACCAGGGCAGTCCCGCCGGAGTGGGGGAGCCGCGCACCTCACGCTTCCCTCGTGCATCCATGGGGACAGACGATCAGCACCCCCAGGCTGGGGGATCGCTTCGCGGTGGCCCCTGCTCCTGTTTCCCGTGAAACCACCTCTCGGCCGCCCGCGGTCCCCGAGCTTCCGATAGAGGTCGATCCGCCGGCGTCGCGCACCACTGGTTCGGCGCCGTCGATCCACGTCAGAACGGATAGCCTTTCGACGGAGCCGGTGAAACCGTCCGTCGCGAACGACGTGCTTACTGACCCGGCCCAAGGGCCTACGGAAGGGCCGAGCCAGCCAGAGCCTCATGAGGCGTGGCAGCCCGACGACACTTTGGTCAGTGACTCAGAGCCTGGCGACGACGGACTCCGCCTGGACGGGAGCGCAGCGATGCAGCAGCAGGACAGCCCGGCGGACGCCTCCGCACTACCGCACATCGCTGTCGTCGAGGAAGGACTCGAGGTGACGCTCTCCTCGGACTGGCAGCCTCCCGGTGCGCCGTTGGCCGCCCCCACTCCCTTCGATGATTCGGACAGGGTGCAATTGGTGGCCAGCTTGCCGACCGTTGACGAGTCGACCCCGCTTGCAGCGGAGGTGGCCGAGGATGCCCGCAGGCGCATCTCGCTGACCGGACGATCTTTCCCTCGCCCTCCGCACACCCGGATCATGACTGTTGCCAACCAGAAGGGCGGCGTCGGCAAGACCACCACAACCGTCAACGTGGCCGCGGCGCTGGCTCAGTCGGGGCTGTCCGTTCTGGTCCTCGACATCGACCCCCAGGGCAATGCCTCGACCGCTCTGGGGATCGACCATCACGCCGAGGTGCCCAGCCTCTACGACGTGGTGGTGGAGGACCGCCCGCTCGTGGAAGTCGTTCAGCCATGCCCCGACCTGCCGAACCTCTGGGTTGCTCCCGCCACCATCGACCTCGCTGGCGCTGAGATCGAACTCGTCTCGTTCGTCGCTCGCGAGGTGCGGCTGAAGAAGGCGCTCGAGACGTATCTCGACCTCCGGCTGAGCCGCGGGCTGGACCAGATCGACTACGTCCTGATCGACTGCCCGCCGAGCCTCAGCCTGCTCACGGTGAACGCCTTCGTGGCCGCGCGCGAGGTCCTGATCCCCATTCAGTGCGAGTACTACGCGCTCGAGGGGCTTTCTCAGCTTCTCAAGCACATCGAGTTGATCCGCCGGCAGCTCAACCCGACCCTGCACGTGTCCACCATCATGTTGACCATGTATGACGGCCGGACCCGGCTCTCCGCACAGGTGGCCGACGAGGTGAGGACCCACTTCCCGGAGCAGGTGGTCAAGACCAGCGTCCCCCGTTCGGTCCGCATCTCCGAGGCACCGAGTCACGGTCAGACCGTGATGACCTACGATCCAGCGTCCAGCGGTGCGCTCTCCTATCTTGAGGCGGCCCGCGAACTTGCCGAACAGGTATTGACGTGGGAACCGACGATGCGCGAGGAGCAATCGTGAGCGAGAAGCGACGGGGTCTGGGCCGTGGACTGGGAGCCTTGATCCCGAGTGCCCCGGCCAAGACGGCAGGTGATCGCCCGGTGGACGACGTGTTCTTCCGGGACAACGGCGACGGCGGCAAGGCGGCGTTCGAGGCCGCCTCCGCGACGGCCACCGCCACCCTGGAACGGCCTGAGGAGTCCCTGGCAGCGCCCGAGCCGGCGATGGCGTCATCGGCCATCGACGAGCCGGAACAGGACCTGGTGCCGGTGCCCGGCGCTCGCTTCGCGGAGATCCCGGTCGGAGCAATCCGACCGAACCCGCGCCAGCCTCGCCAGGTCTTCGACGAGGACGAGCTCGGAGAGCTCGTCCACTCGATCCAGGAGATCGGCGTTCTGCAGCCCATCGTCGTCCGCCAGATCGTGGACCGGGCCGACGATGGCAGCGTTCAGTACGAACTGGTCATGGGCGAGCGACGCTGGCGCGCGACGCAGCAGGCCGGCCTCGCCACCGTCCCCGCCATCGTCCGCGACACGGCGGACGACGCGTTGCTCCGTGACGCGTTGCTGGAGAACCTGCACCGCAGCCAGCTGAACCCGCTCGAGGAGGCGGCCGCCTACCAGCAGTTGCTGGACGACTTCGGCTGCACCCACGAGGAGCTGGCCACCCGGATCGGTCGCTCGCGTCCCCAGATCAGCAACACGATCCGCCTGCTCCGGCTCCCGCCCCTGGTCCAGCGCCGCGTGGCCGCCGGCGTCCTGTCCGCCGGGCACGCGCGCGCACTCCTGGGCCTGGACGACAGCGCCGGCATGGAGGCTCTGGCCCAGCGCATCGTCGCCGAGGGGCTGTCGGTGCGGGTGGTGGAGGAGGTCGTCACGCTGGGTGACACCCACACGGAGGCCGCGACACCGAAGAAGCGGCCACGGGCAGGCGGGCACCGGTCCGAACTCGACGACCTGGCCTCCCGGCTCGGCGACAAGCTCGACACCCGGGTGGCGATCGCGCTCGGTCAGCGCAAGGGACGGCTCAGCATCGACTTCGCCAGCGTCGAGGACCTGAACCGGATCCTCGGGCTGCTGAGCCCCGACGTGCGTGGGGTGTTCGCCGAGGAGTGACCCCGCGGCGGGTGCCCCAAACAGCCAGGTGCGTCGCACCGACGAAACAGCCGGTCCTCATCGGAAGGGGCCGGCTGTTCTCGTGCCGCGGGGCTAGGGAGCTGCCGGGGAACCTGCGGCGTCCACCGCCAGCCCTCGGGTCGCTGCGACCTCGACCAGGCGCCGGTACAGGATGCCGTGATCCTCACCGGCGGCCTCGGCCGCCTGGGGGAGCAGCGAGGTCTCGGTCATTCCGGGGGCCACGTTCACCTCGAGGAACCAGGAGTGCCCGTCACGGTCCACGATCAGGTCGGTGCGAGAGAGGTGCCGCAGTCCGAAGGCGCGATGCGCGGTGAGAGCCATCTCGGCCGCGGCGGCCGCCACCTCGACCGTGAGTCTGGCCGGCACGAAGAACTCGGTCGCTCCTGCGGTGTAGCGCGCGTTGTAGTCGTACATGCCGCCGTCGGCCACGATCTCGACGGCCGGCAGGGCCACCGGCCCGGACCCGGTGTCGATCACGCTGACCGCGACCTCGACGCCCTCGATGCAGCGCTCGACCAGTGCGACGTCACCGTAGGCGAAGCAGTCCACCATCGCCCTCGGCAGGTGCGAGGCCTCCCGCACCACGTTCACCCCCAGAGCCGACCCGCCGCGGGCCGGCTTGACCACCAGGGGCAGGCCCAGACGCTCGACGATCGCGGCCAGGACGGCCTGGGCCCCGAGTTCTCGGAAGGTGCCGTGGGGCAGGGCCACCGACTCGGGGGTCCGCAGCCCGGCGGCACGTGCCACGGCCTTGGCCACCGGCTTGTCCCAGGCCGACCGGCAGGCCTCGGGCGTCGATCCCACGTAGGGGACGCCGACCAGGTCGAGCACGTCGCGGATCGCGCCGTCCTCGCCCGTCACACCGTGCAGCAACGGCCAGACCACGTCGACCTGCGAGGCCCGGACGGCGTCCAGCAGCCCGGCGTCCACGTCACGCTCGACCACCTGGCAGCCGGCGTCACGCAGCGCCTCCGACACCCGCCGCCCGGAGCGCAGCGACACGTCGCGCTCATGGGACAGCCCACCGGCCAGCACCAGCACACGCGGGGAGAGGGTCATCGTTGGCTCCAGGGGGAGAGGTCGATCAGGTGAGGTCGGGCCCGGGGGCAGACAGGCCGGGCGGGTCGTCGTCGGAGTCGGTCGGGGCGGGCCCGAAGGTGTTCAGCACCTCGAGTTCGGCCTCGACCACGCCCGCGAGACGCCGCACACCCTCCCGGATCCGCTCGGAGGTCGGAAAGCAGTAGGACAGCCGTAGGTTGCGCCTCCCCTGGCCGTCGGCGTAGAAGGCGGTCCCGGGCACGTAGGCCACCCGCTCGGTGACCGCGCGGGGGAGCATGGCTGTGGCGTCCAGCCCCTCGGGCAGCGTGACCCAGACGTAGAACCCGCCGTGCGGCGTCGTCCACCGGGCCTGAGGGATCAGGTCGGCCAGTGCGTGCAGGGTGGCCTCACAGCGCTCTCGGTACAGGTCGCGGAAGACGCCGACCTGATGCTTCCAGTCGTGCTCGTCCAGATATGTGGTCACTGCCATCTGGCTGAACGAACTCGGACACAGGATCGCCGCCTCGCTGGCCAGCACCAACTTCTCCCGGACGGCGTGCGGTGCCACCGCCCAGCCGACGCGGAACCCCGGGGCGAAGGTCTTCGAGAACGACCCCAGATAGATCACGCCGTCGGGGTTGTGCGAGTACAGCGAGGGCAGCGGGTCACCGTCGAACCCGAGCAGCCCGTAGGGGTCGTCCTCGAGCACCAGGACGCCGTGCCGCTGGGCGATCTCGACGATCCGGGCCCGCCTCGACTCGGCCAGGGTGACCCCGGCCGGGTTGTGGTGGTTGGGCACCGTGTAGAGCAGCTTGACCCGACGGCCCTCGCGGTGGAGCCGGGTCAGGGCCTCCTCGAGCGCCTCGGGAATCAGGCCGTCGTCGTCCAGGGGGACGTGGACGACGTCCGCCTGGTAGGCGCGGAAGACGCCGAGGGCGCCGACGTAGCTCGGCGCCTCGGCGACCACCACGTCGCCGGGATCGACGAAGATCCGGGTCACCAGGTCGAGTGCCTGCTGCGAGCCGGTGGTGACCACGACGTCGTCCGCGTGGGCATGCACCTGCTGGGGCGCCATCACGTCGATGATGCGCTCGCGCAGCCCCGGGTCACCCTGACCCGACCCGTACTGCATGGCCACGGTGCCGCGCTCCGCGACGAGCTTGGCCAGGGTGTTGCCCACCACGTCGAGGGGGAGAGCGGACAGGAAGGGCATCCCCCCGGCCAACGAGACCACCTCGGGGCGGCTCGCCACGGCGAACAGGGCGCGGATCTCCGAGGCGGTCATGCCCCGGGTACGAGCGGCGTAGGCATCGACCCAGCGGTCGAGTCGCGACCCGTGCGGTGCCGTGCCGCGACCGGTCTCCTGTGCGGCGGGTGCCGTCCTGTCTGGCACGCTTGCCCCTCCTCCAGAGCCCGTCGTCTTGACCAGCTTAGATAGCTATCAGTAGTTGTTTCATTGCATTGTGTATATGATCTGGTGCATCTTTAGTCCCTTGGTCCTAGTGCGCGCAGCGCCTTCTCTCGCGATCGGCGACTGCGTACCATGGCGGTCGGGGGAACTCTCTCGAACCGCATGTCCACCGCTACTGGGAGTGTCGCATGCGACTGGCCGCACCGGTGGTGGCGGGTCTGCTGCTCGGCGCGGCGGCCGCCTTCGCTGCCGCTCTGTTGCGTCCCCGGTCGCGACACCCGGTGGGCCGCCCACTCCCGATCCGTTCGCTGTCATGGTGAGGACCGCCTGATGGGACGTCGTGTTGCCGCTCTGACCCTGGACACCCTCGGCGATCTGCCCGACCCCTGCCGCCGGTGCGTGATGTGGGAACTGGATCCGGTGGCCGGCCGACGGGCCGGCGAGGCCGGGGACACGGCCTTCGAGAAGGAGGTCTGGGTCTCCTCCACGCTGCTGGAGTGGGGGTCCTGCGGACGGATCGCCTACGTCGACGAGGTGCCGGCTGGGTTCGTCATCTACGCCCCGCCCTCGCTGGTGCCGCGGTCCCTGTCCTTCCCCACCTCTCCGGTCAGTGCGGACGCCGTCCTGCTGACCACCGCGCGGGTCCTGCCCGAGTACACCGGCGGAGGGATGGCTCGGCTGTTGATCCAGTCGGCCGCCAAGGACCTGACCCGCCGCGGGGTCCGCGCGATCGAGGCGTTCGGGCTGGCCGCCAATGCCGGTGTCGTGGTGCCGGGCCAGCCGGGTCACGGGTGCCTGGTGCCGGCGGACCTGCTGCTGGCCGTCGGCTTCAAGACGGTTCGCCAGCACCACCGGTACCCACGGCTCCGGCTCGAACTGAAGACCGCGCTCTCCTGGCGGGAGGATGTCGAGCAGGCCCTCGAACGGATCCTGGGCAGCGTGCGCCAGCCTGCGCTCACGTCGCAGGCCGCCGACTGACGGCTCAGCCGATCCACTCCGACAGTTCGCGCAGGATCAGCGGCTTGGGCTTGGCCCCGATGATCGTCTTGACCAGCTCTCCGCCCGAGAACACGGCGATGGTCGGGATCGACGTGACCCCGTACTGAGCGGACACCTTGGGGTTCTCGTCAGTGTTCAGCTTCACAATGGTGATCTTGTCGCCGTGCGCGGCGGAGATCTCGTCCAGGATCGGGGCGATCTGGCGGCACGGCGCGCACCAGGGGGCCCAGAAGTCGACCACGACGGGCTTGCTGCTCTTCAGCACGTCGCTGTCGAAGGTGGCGTCGGTGACTGCCTGGCTGGCCGACATGGCACTTCTCCTCAGGGTTTGGTCGAGCCGGGGGACGAGGGGTCAGGAGTCAGCCGTGAACCGCGACGACGTCCACAGCCTCGGACGGAACGTCCGCCAGGGCGGCGAGGTAGCGCTCCGCATCGAGGGCGGCCGCGCAGCCGGAGCCGGCCGCGGTGATCGCCTGCCGGTAGGTGTGGTCGACCACGTCGCCGCAGGCGAAGACGCCGTCGAGGGTGGTGCGGGTGCTGCGCCCGTCGACCGCGATGTAGCCCGCGCCGTCCAACGCGACCTGCCCACGGACCAGCTCGACCCGCGGATCGTGGCCGATCGCGACGAACAGCCCGGTGAGCTCAAGCTCCTGCTCCTGACCGGTGACCACGTCGCGCACCCGGAGGCCACGCAACTTCTCCGAGCCGAGCACGTCGAGGACCTCGGTGTTCCACATGAAACGGAGCTTGCGGTCCGCGAACGCCCGGGCCTGCATGATCTTCGAGGCACGCAGTTGGTCGCGCCGATGGATCATCGTCACCGACGCCGCGAACCGGCTCAGGAACGTGGCCTCCTCGACGGCCGAGTCACCTCCTCCGACCACGGCGATGTGCTGGTCGCGGAAGAAGAAGCCGTCACAGGTGGCGCACCAGCTCACCCCCCGGCCGGACAGGCGCTTCTCGTTCTCCAGGCCGAGTTCCCGGTAGGCCGATCCCATGGCCAGGATCACCGCACGGGCCCGGTGGGTCACCACGCCCACGCCCGAGTCGGCCGGAACGTCGACCTCCTTGACCGCCCCGGTCAGCCGGACGGCGACCACGTCATTGGCGACCAGCTCGGCCCCGAACCGCTCGGCCTGCTGGCGCAGACCGTCCATCAGCTCCGGCCCCTGGATGCCGGTGGGGAAGCCGGGGAAGTTCTCCACCTCGGTGGTGTTCATCAGGGCGCCGCCGGCGGTGACCGATCCCTCGAACACCAGCGGGCGCAGGTCGGCGCGCGCCGCGTAGATCGCCGCCGTGTACCCGGCGGGGCCCGACCCGATGATGATCACGTCACGGACGTCGCTCACTGCTCTCCCTCGTCGACCTGGTGCGCACCTCGGGGCCGAGCGGCCTCGGCGTGCCCGAGGGGCACGCGCCTACCAGCGGCAACCCGATCGTAGGGGCAGCCTGTTCCCGTGCCCGGCAACTCGCCGGTCAGGACGGCGGCACAGAGGTGAAGCTCAACATCCCGGAAGCCCCGGCGCGGCAGTTCCGTGAGACCGCCCACACCTCGTACCCACCGTCACGGCCGGCCAGCACGATGATGGCCGCATCCTTGCCCTCGAACCGGGCCAGGTCGACCGCGATCGGGTTCCGCCCGGACGCCTTCAACTCGGCGAGACACTCCGCGAGCCGCTCCGGGGAGGCCAGCGGGGCCCCGCTCGGCACCGCATCGAGCCGTGAC
>JBAPWU010000046.1:0-2486 GCA_049283855.1 Kineosporiaceae bacterium | reverse complement strand
GTGGTGGTCGGTCTCCGGACTCATCTCGCGGTGAGCAGGTGCTGCGCCCAGTCGGGACGGCTCACCGCGATGACGATGAGGCCCGCGTCGAGGGCGAGACCGAAGACGAGCTGGGGGTTCCAGAACGTGATCATCAGTGCCGCCGACAACAGTCCGGCCACCAGGGTGAGGGCCGGCCATGCCTCGGACAGCCCGGGGACGCCCCAGACGGCGAAGGCCACGATCATGAACGCAGCCACGGTGCCCGCCATCAGCGTCAGCCCGAGCGGTCCTCGACGTGTCTCCCCGACCAGCCACGACCGGTCGCAGGAGAACTGCGGAACGTCCGGGGCGAGGTAGAGCAGGTGCACCAGCCCGTGCGCCAGGATCAAGGCTCCGGTCAGAATGCGAACGACGACCACCACGGGTCGCCTCCTTGCGGTCGTGGCCAGGCGAATCGGATCGGACACCGGCGCGTGTCCAGGAGATTCCGGTTCCCCTGACCGGGGGACTGGTGTGGAGGGCACCTGGTGGTCTGCAGGATCGGGGTCCTGCCGGCCCGAGCCAGGTCAACGAGACCCCAAGGGGTGGCCTGCAGCGCGCCCTGGAAGGTCGTCTGCTCCTGGTACAGCTTGCGTTGCGGGGTCCAGGGGCCGGTGCTGGGTGATCGCCCATCACATCGGCCGATCCTTCCTACGACCCTCGCGGGCTGGCGGACTGAGGTCCCGGGAGCTGGTCGAAGGGGTCACCCGGGCTCTTTGCCCTCGTCCCCCGGGCCGACCGGCTCGAGGCCGGTGTGGACGAAGACGAATCCCGGGGGCTGGTCGTTGATGGTCACGCTGACGGGACTCTCGTTGCGCAGCATGTCGACCAGACCCGGTTGCGTGCTCCGCCGGAACGAAGCCGTCGCACTGCTGAGATCCGCGGCGAGGGTCGGTGCTGGTATGGGTGCGCTGTCGTCGACGAGTTCGATCTCGAGGATCTTCCCCTGGTCGCCCCACAGTTGCAGGCGGCCGGGGCCGCCCGCGCTGGCGTCGAATGAGTAGTTGTAGCTGTTCACCTGGTGTACCTGGAACGCCACTGTTCTCAACCTCCTTGGTCTGGATCCGGGACGTGGTAGGTGGAGGGACGCCGTCGGGCGTCACGGCAGGATGCCGGCCGCCCGGAACGCCGGTCCGGCGTCCTGGCCGATGGCCTCGGTTACGACGTCGGCGAACTCGGTGTCGGAGAGGGCCTCGCCCTTGTCCGCGGCGGAGCACGCGGTCCGCGCGAGGATCGGGGTCAGCTGCTGCGTCGTCAGTGCCAGCCGACATAGGTGCTTCATGAGGGCGTCCGGATGATCGTCGGGGGTTCCAGCGAACCACGGGCAGTAGTCCGGGCCACCAGGCGCCAGCGACACGATGAAGGACACCAGCTTGCAGAAGGGCTCCTGGACCCGGTAGTTGTGCTGACGCCCCTGGAACCAGGCGTGCATCGCCTCGTGCACCGCCAGGAGCTGGTCCTGGAGCGTCGCGGCGTTCTCGACCGTGAAGGGCAGCCCCCGGTTCTCCTTCTCGACGTCGAAAAGACACACGTGCCCCAGCCCCGACGAGTCGCGGGTGAAGTGGCCCGTGGCCCCGGACTGGTATGGGCCGCAGACGGTGTCTCCGGCCAGATGGAAGGTGACGGGACACACTTCCGGGAGCGCGTCGGCGCCGCAAACGTCGATCAGGCCGCGCATGGCCGCCCGGATGCCCAGCGTCTTGGCCTCCAGCAGAGCGGGGGCGCACACGGTGCACACGACCACACTGTCGGCCAGCCCGTGGGTGGTGACAATGCGTACCGTCCCCAGGTCGTCGATCACGACGGCTGGGGACGACGGGGACCGCAGAAGGTCGACCAGACCGGCAAGCGACTCGCCTCCGAAGGAGGCCCTGGCGCTGCCCAGGCCGGGCGAGATGATCGGCGCCGGGATCGGGTGGTGGTCATCCACGAATCCCACGTCCAGGATCAGGCCAGAGTCTCCCCACAACTGGAGACTGCCTGGGCCTCCGCTGCGGGCGTCGAAAGAGTAGTTGTACGAGCGGATCCGATGTGTCCTCGAGGTCATCGCGCCCCTCCCGTCGATCGGGCGCTACGGCACTGCCGGGTGGTCGAGTGTCGTGCCTGCTTTCTCCAGCATCGTCCGCTCGTCGTTGCCAGCGACAGGGACTTGGTCCTCGGCCGAGGTCTGAGGGCCCGGGCGGACTGGCCCGCCAGCAGACGTCGTGGTCAGCCTCCAAGGGGCAGCAGGAGCGGCACTCTGACCGGGCATGCAAGAGGTGTGTGGCACATGATCATGGGTGGTTGGGTGGGGGTACGCCGATACGGCTGCGGGAGGCATGCCCGTGCGGGTGAGCGCTGACGGGGTCGGGAGTGGCGTAGGGGTGGGACGGTGCAGCGCGAGTCGAGGTGGGCGGGGATGGGTCAGCAGGCGGCGCGGCGGGAGGCGATGGCGGCTCAGGCCACCCGGCGGGCGGCCCGGGCGG
>JBAPWU010000045.1:0-7347 GCA_049283855.1 Kineosporiaceae bacterium | reverse complement strand
GGTCGAGCCGCGCCACTCGGCCCTGCGCCGCAGTGCCGACGACACCGACCCGATCGAGCGGGTGGTGGTGGCCAACGCCGATCAGCTCGCCGTGGTCACCGCGCTGGCCGACCCGGTGCCCCGCCCGCGCATGGTGGACCGCTGCCTGGTGGCCGCCTACGACGCTGGGCTGGAGCCGCTGCTGGTGCTGACCAAGGCCGATCTGGCCCCCGCCGAGGGGTTCCTGGCCGCGTACGCACCGCTCGACGTCCGGTACGTGGTCACCCACCGGGGCCCCGGCCGGGACCGCGGGGGGGTCTACGACCTGGTGGGCCTCGACGCCGTCCGGGCGGCCCTGCGCGGGCGGGTGACGGTGCTGATCGGGCACTCCGGGGTCGGCAAGTCGACCCTGGTGAACGCCCTGGTGCCCGGCGCCGACCGGGCGGTGGGGCGGGTCAACGACGTCACCGGGCGGGGCCGGCACACCTCCTCGTCGGCGCTGGCGCTGCCGCTGCCGGACGGCGGATGGGTGTTCGACACCCCGGGGGTGCGCTCGTTCGGCCTGGCCCACGTCGACCCCGCCCGGATCCTGCGGGCCTTCCCCGACCTTCAACGGGGTACCGAGCAGTGCCCGCGCGGCTGCACCCACGACGAGGACGAGTGCGGGCTGGACGCCTTCGTGGCCGGCGGGGGCGCCGGGCCAGCCGGGACAGGGCGGCTGGAATCGCTGCGTCGCCTGTTGCGCTCACGCTCGGGTACCTCCGAGGATGTGTCCGAGCGCTGAGCAGCCTCTATCGTCAGGTAGGGGGACGAACGACCCACAACCCTGTGCTGACGCCCGCATACCTTCCGGAGAGGGACTGGGCCCAGCGATTCAGCGCCGATCACGGCGCCCGGGCACGTTCGGGCAGGTCTGCACGTCGTCATCGGTCCCTGGCTGGAAGGATCACGATCCATGTTTCAGGTGCGCATCCACGGCCGCGGAGGCCAGGGCGTGGTCACCGCCGCCGAGTTGCTCTCGCTGGCCGCCTTCTCCGAAGGCCGACACGCACAGGCGTTCCCCAGCTTCGGCTCCGAGCGCACCGGGGCCCCGGTGGTCAGTTTCTGCCGGATCGACGATCGGGAGATCAGGGTCCGCGAACCGGTCATGCAACCGGATGCGCTGATCGTGCAGGACCCGACCCTGCTGCACCAGGTCGACCTGTTCAGCGGGCTCGGCCCGGACGGATACGTCCTGATCAACACCCATCGCGCCTTCGCCGACCTGGGCCTGTCCGACCTGTGGGAGCGCCACGATCACACCCGGTTGCTCACCGTGCCGGCCGGGGACTTCGCCCGGCGCACGGTCGGCCGGCCGATGCCGAACGCTGCGCTGCTGGGCGGGTTCTCGGCGATGTGCGACCTGATCTCCTTCCACGCCGTCGCCGAGGCGATCCGGCAGACGTTCCCGGGCGACGTCGGGGAACGCAACGTCCAGGCCGCCCAGTTGGCCTACGACCACGTGACCGAAGAGGCGAAGGGGCTGGCTTATGTTCCGGCAGGTTGAGGGATCCCGCGCGGTCGCCGAAGCGGTGGCCGCGTGCCGTCCCGACGTGATCTGCGCCTACCCGATCTCCCCGCAGACGCACATCGTCGAGGCCCTCTCCCAGCTGGTCAAGACCGGCCAGCTGAGCCCGTGCGAGTACGTCAACGTGGAGAGCGAGTTCGCCGCGATGTCGGTGGCGATCGGCTCCAGCGCAGCGGGTGCCCGCACCTACACGGCCACGGCCAGCCAGGGCCTGCTGTTCATGGTGGAGGCGGTCTACAACGCCTCGGGACTGGGCCTGCCGATCGTGATGACGGTGGCGAACCGGGCCATCGGCGCCCCGATCAACATCTGGAACGACCACAGCGACTCGATGTCCCAGCGGGACAGCGGCTGGATGCAGCTGTACGCGCGCACCAACCAGGAGGCAGCCGACCTGCACGTGCAGGCGTTCCGGCTGGCCGAGGAGCTCTCCCTGCCGATCATGGTCTGTATGGACGGCTTCATCCTGACCCACGCCGTGGAGCGGGTGGACATCCCCGAGCAGGCCGACGTCGATGCGTTCCTCCCGCCGTTCGAGCCGCGTCAGATCCTCGACCCCGCCGAGCCGGTCTCGATCGGCGCCATGGTCGGCCCCGAGGCGTTCACCGAGGTGCGCTACCTCGCCCACGCCAAGCAGATGCAGGCGCTCGAACTGATCCCGCAGATCGCCGCCGAGTTCCGCGACCGGTTCGGGCGTGACAGCGGCGGGCTGGTGCACTCCTACCGCACCGAGGACGCCCGCACGATCGTGATCGCCCTCGGCTCGGTGCTGGGCACCATCGAGGACGTGGTCGACGCCCGGCGCGACATGGGCCGCAAGATCGGCGCCGTGGGCATCGGCTCGTTCCGCCCGTTCCCGCTGGAGGCGGTGCGCCAGGCCGTCGGCCACGCCAAGCGCGTGGTGGTGCTGGAGAAGGCGCTGTCGGTGGGGATCGGCGGCCCGGTGTCGGCCAACGTGCGCACGGCACTGGCCGGACTGGACGTCACCACCTACACGGTGATCGCCGGCCTGGGCGGGCGACCGATCACCCGGGACTCGCTGCACGCGATGCTCGAACTCGCCCGCGACGACGAGCTGGAGCCGCTGACCTTCCTCGACATGAACTGGGACGTGGTCAACCGCGAGCTCGGACGGCGCCAGGAGCGGCGGCGCTCGGGCCCCGAGGCGGAGAACATCCTGCGCGACATCGGCACCGTGGCCTCCGGTCCGGTCTGAGCCGTCCGCCCCCGAGAGCCCTGACGAGGAGATCGACTCATGACCGCATCGCAGGTCAAGTTCTACCAAGTGGGAAGCTTCGCGATCGGCAACCGGCTGGTCGACGCCGAGCAGCGCTCGGTGCAGTCCGACGAGAACCGCACCAACGCCCTCACCTCCGGGCACCGGGCCTGCCAGGGCTGCGGCGAGGCCCTGGGCGCGCGGTACGCCATGGACGCCGCCATGGCGGCCACCGGCAACAACCTGGTGGCGGTCAACGCCACCGGGTGCCTGGAGGTGTTCTCCACCCCCTACCCCGAGACCTCGTGGCAGCTGCCGTGGCTGCACTCGCTGTTCGGCAACGCCCCGGCCGTGGCCACCGGCGTGGCCGCGGCGCTGAAGGTCCGCGCAGCCAAGGATCTGGCCCGCGGCATCGGCGACGGCCGCCCGGCCACCCGGGTGGTGGCCCAGGGCGGCGACGGCGGCACCGTCGACATCGGCTTCGGCTGCCTGTCCGGCATGTTCGAGCGCAACGACGACGTGCTCTACATCTGCTACGACAACGAGGCCTACATGAACACGGGGGTGCAGCGCTCCGGCGCCACCCCGCCCGCCGCCCGCACGATGACCACGCAGGCCGTCGGCAGCCAGCCGGGCGCCCCGTTCGGTCAGGGCAAGAACATGCCGAAGATCGCGATGGCGCACGACATCCCCTACGTCGCCACGGCCACCGTGGCCGATCTGCGCGACCTGGAGTACAAGGTCACCAAGGCGATGGGGATGCACGGGGCGCGCTACATCCACGTGCTGGTGCCCTGCCCGCTGGGCTGGGGCAGCCCTCCGGGGCTGACCGTCCAGGTGGCCCGGGCGGCCACCCAGAGCGGGCTCTTCCCGGTCTACGAGGCCGAGGACGGCGCGGTCACCGGAGTGAGCAAGATCCGCCGCCGCACCCAGGTGGTCGACTACCTGAGGATGCAGAAGCGCTACGCCCACCTGTTCTCACCGGCTCCGCGTGAGGACGTCATCGAGCGACTCCAGGCCAGGGCCGACCAGAACATCGCCCGCTTCGGCCTCCTCGATCCCCCTGACACCGATCTCGACGAGGGACGTGGCAACTGATGGACAAGCCCTTCGCGATCACGCTGGACATCGGTTCCAGCCTGGCCAACCGCACCGGGTCCTGGCGCACCGAGCGCCCGGTCTACGTCGACCGGATGCCGCCGTGCAACAACGCCTGCCCGGCCGGGGAGAACATCCAGAAGTGGCTCTACGCGGCCGAGTCCGGCGACGTGGCCGACAACCCGGACGACGCCAAGGGCGGCAACGGCTACGAGGCCGCCTGGCGCCAGATCATGCTGGACAACCCGCTGCCCGCGGTGATGGGCCGGGTCTGTTACCACCCCTGCGAGAGCTCCTGCAACCGGGCCGAGGTCGACGAGGCGGTCGGGATCAACGGCGTCGAGCGCTTCCTGGGCGACCTGGCCATCGAGCGGGGCTGGACGATCGAGGCGCCGCGCGAGACCAGCGGCAAGCGGGTGCTCGTGGTCGGTGCCGGCCCCTCCGGGCTGTCTGCCGCCTACCACCTGCGCCGGCTGGGGCACGACGTCGAGATCCGCGAGGCCGGCCCGCTGGCCGGCGGCATGATGCGCTTCGGCATCCCCCAGTACCGGCTGCCGCGCGCCGTCCTGGACGCCGAGGTCGCCCGGATCACCGGGATGGGGGTCACCCTGACCCTGGACAGCAAGGTCGAGGACCTGCAGGCCACCATGGCCGAGGACGGCTTCGACGCCGCGTTCCTGGCAGTGGGCGCGCACATCGGCAAGCGGGCCTACATCCCGGCCGGGGAGAGCGCCCACATCATGGACGCCGTCTCGCTGTTGCGCTCGATGGAGGGCGAGGACAAGCCCTATCTCGGCCGGCGGGTGATCGTCTACGGCGGCGGGAACACCGCGATGGACGCCGCCCGCACCGCCAAGCGACTCGGCGCCACCGACGCGATCGTCGTCTACCGGCGCACCCGCGACCGGATGCCGGCCCACGACATCGAGGTCGAGGAGGCCCTGCAGGAGGGCGTGCTGATGCGCTGGCTCTCCACGGTGAAGCGGGCCGAGGAGGGCAAGCTCGTCGTGGAGAAGATGGAGCTCGACGCCTCCGGCTTCCCCCAGCCGACCGGTGAGACCGAGGAACTCGAGGCCGACACGCTGGTGCTCGCCCTCGGCCAGGACGTCGACCTGGCGCTGCTGGACAACCTGCCGGGGCTGCAGGTCACCGACGGCGTGGTGCAGGTCGGTGCGGACCTGATGACCGGGGCCGCCGGCGTGTTCGCCGGCGGCGACATGGTGCCCTCCGAGCGCACGGTCACCGTGGCGATCGGGCACGGCAAGAAGGCGGCCCGGCACATCGACGCCTACCTGCGCGGCACCACCTACGACCGCGGACCACGCAAACCGCTGGCGACGGCCGACCGGCTGAACACCTGGTACTACACCGACGCTCCCAAGACGGTGCGTCCCGTGCTCGACTCCGCCCGCCGGCGCGACACCTTCGACGAGGTGGTCGGCGGCCTGGACGCCGGCAGCGCCCTGTTCGAGGCCCGACGGTGCATGTCGTGCGGCAACTGTTTCGGGTGCGACAACTGCTACGGGGTCTGTCCGGACAACGCCGTGATCAAGGTGACCGCGAACGCCACGTACGCCATCGATCTCGACTACTGCAAGGGCTGCAGCCTGTGCATGCACGAGTGCCCGTGCGGAGCGATCGAGATGCAGCCCGAATCCACCTGAGGTTCTAGAACCATGGTCTGATGGCGGGTGCACCCGGCGGCACGGGAGAACTGAGGTGTCCCTCCCGAGCACCGACCAAGGAGCACCTCATGAAGCGCACCATCCTGCTTGCCGCCGCCGCGACCGTGGCCGTCGTCCCCGCCGTCCTCGGCGTGGCCGGCAACGCCACTTTCAGCCAGAGCGTGCCGGCGCTGGTCCCGGCGGGAGCCTCGGTGGTCTCCACCGAGTCCCCGACCGACTCCCCGACCGACTCCCCCACCAGCACGCCCTCCCCGTCTGACGACCACGGACGGCGCGGTGCCACCGGCGGCGGGCACGGCGAGGACGACGGCGCCACCTCCACCAGCACGCACACCTCCACCGGCACGCACACCTCCACCGGCACGCACACCTCCACCATCGATGACCACGGCAGCGGCGTGGAGCCCGGCGACGACTCCGGCGGTCACGGCGTACGGTCCGGCTCGGACAGCTCGGACAGCTCGGACAGCTCGGGCAAGGGCTCGGGCAAGGGCTCGGGCAAGGGTTAGGACGACCGATGACCGACGAGCCGCTGATCGACGATTCCCCGGTCGCGTGGACCACGCTGACGACCGGGGAGCCGTCGCGGCCCGCCGAGGGACCGGTCCCGGTGCGCCGGGTGGTCCTCCAGGTGGCCGCGGCCACGGTGGCCGTGCTGGTCCTGGTCGGCGCGCTCGGCGTCGTCGTCGTCCGGCGGATCGCCGAGCGGGAGGCCATGAACGACGCCTCTCAGCTGACCGATCTGCTCGCTCGCACGGTGGTCATGCCGGCGCTCGAGGACGGCCTGCTCACCGATGACCCCGGAGCGCGGGCCCGCTTCGACGCGGAGATCCGTGCCCGGGTGCTCACCGGCAGGTTCGTGCGGGTCAAACTGTGGTCGCCCGACGGGCGGATCCTCTACTCCGATGCCGCCGCGCTCGTCGGGGAGCAGTATCCCCTCGGCGAGGACCAGCGCGCCGTCCTCGCCGTTCCGGCGACGGTCGCCGAGGTCAGCGACCTGAGCCCGCCCGAGAACCGGCTGGAACGAGGGCAGGGCCGCCTGGTCGAGGTCTATCGCCCGGTCTGGACGCCGTCCGGCAGCCCGCTGCTGTTCGAGACCTACACCCAGTACGCCACGGTGACCGCGCGCACCGCCGACCTGTGGCGCGGCTTCAGCGGCATCGTCGTGTCCAGCCTGCTGCTCTTCGGCGTCCTGCTGATGCCGTTGCTGTGGACCCTGCTGGATCGGCTGCGCCGCGGCCGCGACCAGCGGGAGGTGTTGCTGCAGCACGCGATCGACGCCTCCGAGGACGAGCGGCGACGGATCGCCGCCGACCTGCACGACGGGGTGGTCCAGGAACTGGTGGCGGCCTCACTGATGGTCGCCGGGGCGGCCGAGCGCGCGGGCGCCCGCGGTGAGGATCTCGAACAGGTCAGCCAGCTGCGGTCGGCGGCCACCGCCGTCCGCTCCTGCGTCGGCTCGTTGCGCACGCTCCTGGTCGACATCTATCCGCAGAACCTGACCTCCGCCGGTCTCGGCGCCGCGCTGGAGGACCTGGCCGGCGGCGTGCGCGGGCGCGGCGTCACGGTTCAGGTGGACGTCGACGCGGCGGCGGCCGAGGCCCTGACCGACGAGGACCAGCGGCTGGTCTACCGGATGACGAGCGAGTGCCTGCGCAACATCGTCAAGCACGCCGCCGCGCGCCGCGCCCGGGTCACCCTGCACCAGGACGGCGCCCTGCTCGTGCTGGAGATCGCCGACGACGGCGTGGGCCTGTCCGGCGACGCCGCTGCGGCCGCCGCACGGGAGGGCCACCTGGGCC
>JBAPWU010000044.1:0-5447 GCA_049283855.1 Kineosporiaceae bacterium | reverse complement strand
GCGCAGTTCCTGGACGCCGACAACATCATGGACGTCACACGCGCGGGGTTCGCCTACTTCGAGGACCTCTTCGACCTCGCGTACCCGTTCGAGAAGTACGACCAGCTGTTCGTCCCGGAGTTCAACGCCGGGGCGATGGAGAACGCCGGCTGCGTGACCATCTACGAGGACTACGTCTTCCGGTCCAAGGTGCCCGAGGCCGCCGTCGAGCGGCGGGCCCTGACCATCCTGCACGAGCTGGCGCATATGTGGTTCGGCGACCTGGTCACCATGCGCTGGTGGGACGACCTGTGGCTGAACGAGTCCTTCGCCGAGTACGCCAGCACCCGGTGCCAGGCGGAGACCACGCCGTGGCACAGCGCCTGGACCACGTTCCTCTCCGCGGAGAAGTCGTGGGCCTACCGCCAGGACCAGCTGAGCTCGACCCACCCGATCGTAGCCGAGATCCGCGACCTGGCCGACGTCGAGGTCAACTTCGACGGGATCACCTATGCCAAGGGCGCCTCGGTGCTCAAGCAGTTGGTGCACTGGGTCGGTCAGGACGCCTTCGACGAGGGTCTGCGCGCCTACTTCCGCCGGCATGCCTGGGGAAACACGACCCTCGCCGACCTGCTCGCCGAGCTCGCGGCGACCAGCGGCCGCGATCTGACCTCGTGGTCGGCCCAGTGGCTCCAGCAGGCGGGGGTGACCACCCTGCGCCCCGAGCTCACCGTCGGCGCCGACGGGGTGATCACCGCCGCGGCGGTGCTCCAGGAGGCGCCGCCGTCGCACCCCTACCTGCGCCCGCACCGACTCGCGATCGGCGGCTACGACCTGAGTGAGGCCGCGGACGGCGCCGAGCCGGAACTACGGCGCAGCTGGCGGATCGAGCTCAACGCGGACGGCGACCGCACGCCGGTCCCCGAGCTGGTGGGCAGGCGCCGCCCGGACCTGTTGCTGCTCAACGACGACGACCTCGCCTACACGAAGATCCGGCTGGACGACGCCTCGATGGCCACCGCGGTGGCCGGGCTGGCCCGGTTCGAGGACTCGTTGCCGGCGACGCTGGTCTGGGGCGCCGCGTGGGACATGACCCGCGACGGCGAGCTCGGGCCACGCACCTTCGTCGACCTGGTGCTGCGGCACCTGATGTCGGTCACCGACCCGAGCGTGCAGCAGACGCTGCTGAACCAGCTCACCGCGGCGCTGGCCCACTACCTGACGCCGGAGCACCGGCAGGGCACACGGGAGGACGCCGCCGCCCGGCTGCTGGACCTGTTGCGCCGCGCCGAGCCAGGCAGCGACACCCAACTCCTCCTGGCTCGTGCCTTCGCCGGCCAGGCTCGACTGGGCGCCCACCTCGACGCGGTGGCAGGGCTGCTCGATGGAATCACCCCGATCGACGGCCTGGCCGTCGACACCGAGATGCGCTGGACGCTGCTGTCGAGCCTGGTCGCCGGCGGCCGCGCGGGCGAGGCCGACATCGAGGCCGAGCAGGACCGGGACGACACGGCCTCGGGCCGGATCCGGGCCGCCAGTGCACGCTCCAGCATCCCCACAGCCCGGGCCAAGCAGCAGGCCTGGGCGAGCGTGGTGGAGTCCGACGATCTGCCGAACGCCGTGCAGGCTGCGGTGATCCGCGGGTTCGTCCGGGTCCACGACACCGCTCTGCTCGAGCCCTACGTGGAGCCCTACTTCGCGGCGCTGGAACGGGTCTGGTCCGAACGGACCAGTGAGATGGCCTCGCAGATCGTCGAGGGCCTGTTCCCGTCACAGCTGGCCGGCCCTGGGCTCGCGGCCAGAACGCAGGCCTGGCTGGACACCTCCTCCGCCGAGCCCTCGCTGGCCCGTCTGGTCGCCGAGGGCCTCGACGGCGTCGTCCGCGCCCTGCGCGTCCAGGCCCGCGACGCCGCCGACGCCTAACCCCCCTTACCCCTCCCCCTACCCCCACCCCCACCTCCGGAGATTCTGTGCGGTCGAAGGTGGTCTAGTAGCGCCACATCGACCGCACAGAATGACTTATCCACAGGGGGTCAAACAGTGAGGGGGCTTGGCCGGGCAGGGTTTGGGCATGGGAACCAACGATCCCGGGTCGGGGCAGGCGGCTGCGATGTCGCCGAGCGCGCGCCGGGACCGTCCGCGCGGCCAAGCACAGCCGTCGTCACCGGCACAGCCATCGTCACCGGCACAGCCATCGTCACCGGCACAGCCGTCGAAGCGGGCGACTGGGCGCCGTGTCCGTGCCGCGCAGGGTGCTGCGCTGGCAGCCCTCCACGGAGGCGTCGCCCATCGTGTCGGCCTCCGCGCTGAGGGCATCGGAGCCGGGGCCATCCGGGGCGAGGTCGCGGCTGGGCGCTGGACGGTGGCGGGACGGCACACCGTCGTCATCGGCCCCGGTCCGGTGTCGGGGCCGGGGCTGCTCTGGCGGGCGGTGTGGGAGAGCGGCTCCGGAGCGGTGCTCGACGGAGCCGCGGCGCTCCTCGCCTCCGGCCTGACCGGTTTCACTGCTCAGCTGATCGACGTCTCGGTGCCGGCGGGAACGCGTCCGCGCCCGGTCGAGGGTGTCCGGGTGCGGCGCTGCCGTCGGCTCGCCCCGGTCCTCCCCACCGGCCTTCCGCGAGTGCGCCCCGAGTGGGCGACGATCCACGCAGCGCAATGGGCCGGCAGCGACCGCCAGGCAGCGCTGCTGGTGTGCCTGCCGGTGCAGCAGCGACTGGTGCTGCCCGGCCGGCTTCTGGCGGCGTGGCAGTCGGTGCGCTACAGCCCTCGCCGCCAGCTGCTCGATCGGGTGCTGCGCGACGTCTGCGACGGCGCCCAATCACTGGGCGAACTCGACTTCGCCCGGTGGTGCCGCGAGTACGGCCTGCCCGAGCCCTCGCGCCAGGTCGTACGCACCGGCCCGGGCGGTCGGATCTACCTCGACGTCGAGTGGGAGGGGATCGGCCTGGTGGTCGAGATCGACGGCGGGCATCACGCCCGGGCGCTGAACCCGGTGGACGACGCCCTGCGCCAGAACGAGGTCACCCTCGACCGTCGCCTGGTGCTGCGCATCCCGGTACTCGGCCTGCGCCTCACCCCGAGGGCCTTCATGCGTCAGGTCGCCCAGGCCCACCGCCTGACCTCTGCCGGCGCCGCCTGATCACCCAGGATTCTGTGCGGTGGATGTGGTGCTATCCGGCCATCTTCGACCGCACAGAATTCCGCGGGAGGGAAGGAGGAGGGGGAGGGAGGAGGGGGAGGAAGGGGGTCAGCGGCCGTTGACGGTGCGGGCCAGGGACGCCGAGCGGACGGAAGCCATGACGTCCTCCAGCAGCACCGGGCGTCCCACGCCGTCCGCCAGCGGGAGACGCCAGTTGGGGTACTCGTTGGACGTGCCCGGCTGGTTCATGGTCCGCCGATCGCCCACGGCGTCGGCCAGGGCCACCCCCAGCAGTCTCGCCGGGGTCCAGGTCAGGAACCGGTGCAGGGCCTCGACCCGCTCCCGCTCGCTGGACTGGTCGCCGAGCAGCCCGAGCTCGCGCAACTGGCCGAGCACGGCCGCGCGGTCGGCCTCGTCGATGCGGGTCTCCTCGGCCAGGGCGCGGGTGAGCAGGCCGAGCCGATCGCGCAGTTCGATGTGCTCACCGGCCAGGTAGCCGGCGGTCGGCGGGAGGTCGTGCGTGGTGACCGTGGCCAGGCACAGCTCGCGCCAGGCCTGCGGCGGCAGCGGACGGCCCTGCTGGTCGCGCTCGAACCACAGGATGGAGGTGCCCAGCAGCCCCCGCTCGCGCAGGTAGTCGCGGGCCCACGGCTCCACGGTGCCCAGGTCCTCGCCGACGACGAACGCACCGGCGCGGTGCGCCTCGAGCGCCAGGATGCCGATCAGCGCCTCGTGGTCGTAGCGCACGTAGGTGCCCTGCGCCGCCCCGGCGTCGCGCGGGATCCACCACAGGCGGAACAGCCCGATGATGTGGTCGATCCGCAGTCCGCCGGCATGGCGAAGCAGCGTGCGCAGCATGTCCCGGTAGGGCGCGTAGCCGAGCTGGGCGAGCCGGTCCGGACGCCACGGCGGCTGGCTCCAGTCCTGGCCCTGCTGGTTGAACGCGTCGGCCGGGGCGCCCACGGTGACATCACCGGCGAGCACGTCGGCGAGAGCCCAGGCGTCGGCGCCGTCCGGGTGCACCCCGACCGCCAGGTCGTGCACGATGCCCAGGCCCATGCCTGCCTCGCGGGCCAGGCGCTGCGCAGCGGCGAGCTGCTCGTCCAGACACCACTGCAGCCACATGTAGAACTGCACCCGCTCGGCCAGCTCCTCGCGGAGCTCGCCCACGGCACGCGAGCGCGCGTCGAGCGCATGAGCCGGCCAGGTCGCCATCGGCAGGCCATAGCGTTCCGCCAGGGCGCACCAGGTGGCGAAGTCGAGCAGCCCCTCGCCCTCGCGGTCGCAGAAGGCCTCGAACGAGGACTGGCGCGCACGGGAGCGAGGCTGGGCGAACACCGTCTCCAGCGCGGCGCGCTTGGCGTCCCACACCGCATCCCGGTCGAGTTCACCGGGATCGGTGTTCAGCCCCCGCATCGCCTCGGCCTGCCACTCGATCAGCGCGCGGTCGGTCGAGGGCATGTACGCGACCTCGCGGATGTCCTCGACCCGCAGGTAGATCGGGTTCACGAACCGTCGCGTGGTGGGCAGGTACGGCGAGGGCTCCATCGGCGAGATCGGCTCGGCCGCGTGGATCGGGTTGAGCAGCACGAAGTCGGCGCCGTGGTCGCGGGCGCTCCAGGCGGCGAGCTCGGTGAGATCGGACAGGTCGCCGAGGCCCCACGAGTACTGCGAGCGCACGGAGTACAGCTGGGTCATGAAGCCCCAGGCACGCTTGTCCGCCATCGCCTCCGGCAGTTCAACCCTCTGCGGGGTGACCACCAGGGGACGCTCGTCCTCGCCGCCGGGGAAGCGGGCCTGCAGCCGGTGCCAGCCGAGCGGCAGATCGGCCGGGATGGTGAACGTGGCCTCCCCGACGAGCCTTCCCTCGATCATCTTCGGGTCGACCCAGCGCTCCTCCTGCACCAGCACGACCTGGTCCGACCCGTCCTCGACCTCGACGCGGACCTCGACCTGGCTGCCGTGGTCGACGTGGACGGCGACCCGGCCCCGGGTGCCCTCGCGCACGACCACGACGTCCGGCAGTACCTGTCGCCACGGACGTTCCCGCACCTGGACCAGCGACCGGGCGATGGCGGTGTCTGAGGAGGCGTCGACGTCCAGCGCTGCCAGCACGGCCAGGATGGTCGAGCGAGGCACCGTCGTGTGCCGGCCCTGCCAGTCCCAGAACTCGGTGGCGACGCCATACGCCTGGGCCAGTTCGACCAGGGCCGGGAACAGGTTCTCGTCGGACTCGGTGCGGACCGCTGCCCGCTTGGCCGTGGGGCGCTGGGGGTGCCCCGGGCTGGGCTGGCTGGGCTGGGCCGACTGGGCCGGCTGAGACGGCCGG
>JBAPWU010000043.1:0-6394 GCA_049283855.1 Kineosporiaceae bacterium | reverse complement strand
AGGCGGGGGCGGCGGTGGCGCGTTCGGCGCCGCCCGCCTCGGTCTCGGTGCGATCCGCGGCCTCGACCGAGGCGAGGGCGACAGCGACGGCGACGGCGACCCGTGCCCCCGCCTCGGTGAGGGCGGGCGGGACGTCGGCGGCGCGCCAGGTCGCCGGACGTCAGGGGATGCTGATGTACGGCGCCCCGCGATCCGGGCTGGGCTGGCAGAGCGGGTGGTGGCAGGGCGGGCAGATGAACGCCTCCGCCGCCAACGCGGCGGGGCAATGGCGAGGGCGGTCGATGGACTTCGCCACGACCTATCCCGAGTACGACACCTGGGCCCACATGGGCGACAGCGCCTCCAGCGTGACCATGTTCAAGGGCTTTCAGGGCAGGCTCGCCTACGGCCTGCCGCTGCTGCCGAGCGACCGCAAGGGCCAGTGGGGCGACGTCACCTCGGGATCGAAGGACGACGTCTTCCGTGCGATCGCCCGCCAGCTGCGCGACAGCGGGTTCGGCGACAGCGCGGTCCGGGTCGGCCTGGAGGCCAACGGCGACTGGTACGCGCACAGCGCGACCGCCGAGACGGCCGGGCAGTACAAGCAGGCGTTCCGGCACGTCGTGGCCGTGATGCGGACCGAGGCGCCCAAGCTCACCTTCTGGTTCGACCTGTCCGCCTCGGCGCAGCCGCTGCCCGGGACCTCGGGTCGTGCCGACGTGCTCAACGTGCTCTACCCGGGCGACGACGTGGTCGACGGCATCTCGATGGACCATTACGACTTCTACTCGCTGGTGGCGCGCAACGACGCCGAGTTCGACGCCGCGATGCGTCCCCCGAACGGGGTCGGCCTGGCCGACGCCGCCGACTTCGCCCGGGCTCACAAGATCGGAATGTCGGTGTCCGAATGGGGCCTGCATGCCGTCCAGGGCGCCGGCGACAACCCCTTCTTCATGCGCAAGATGTTCGCCTTCTTCACGGCGAACCGCGATGTGCTGGTGTACGAGAACTACTTCAACGAGCCCGCCGCCTACATCCGCGACGCGCTCGAGGATGGACAGAATCCGCAGTCCGCGGCCGTCTATCGCGAACTGTGGGGCGGACGCTGAGCAGGGCAGGAGGGTGGGCAGGCCCGGAGGGACTCGAACCCCCAACCAGCCGGGTAGAAACCGGATGCTCTGTCCATTGAGCTACGGGCCCCAGCAGTGCCGCGCGACGGCACCGACCGTGGAGGTGCCAGGTTAGCCGGACGGCGCCCCGCTCCGCCGGATGGTCGGCCACCGATGATCGTGCCCGCCTGGCGACCGGCTGGGGGCGTATGGTCGGGCGGGCCCACCGTTTTGGCAAGATGTGCTGCTCAGGGCACGCTTGGGGTTGACCATGAGTGCCGGGTGTCACGGTGGGACCGCGACGCCCGTTGGATCGTGCCAGGGCACCGGTAGGGAGGGGTAGGGCAGTGGAGCACACGCTGGGCACCGCCGTCCCGCAGACCCCGCGGGGTGAGGAGCCGGTCTCCGGCCTCGCCGCCGGCCCGCCCGTCGCTTCCGATCTGGCGCAGGAGGCCGGATACGAGGCGGCCATCAGCCTTCCGGCCGACGACGAGGAGCCGCTGGACCTGCTCGAGGCTGCCGAGCTGCTGCGGATCGAACTGGGCGCCCTCCGCCTGCCGCTCACCGCGCCCGGGGTGGAGATGGGGCGCAAGGAGCGCGACACCCTGATCACCCAGCTCGACGACTACCTGCTGCCCCGCCTGCGCCGGATGGACGCTCCGGTGCTGGCCGTGGTCGGCGGGTCCACCGGCGCGGGGAAATCGACCCTGGTGAACTCGCTGGTGCGCCGCGAGGTGACCCGGAGCGGCGTGCTGAGGCCCACCACCCGATCGCCCGTGCTGGTGCACCACCCCTACGACTCCGGGGCATTCCTCTCCCAGCGGATCCTGCCCGGACTGGCCCGGGTCACCTCCGAGGCCCCCGAGCCGGCGCAGCCGATCGACATCGACGCCCCGAGGGCCACGGCGCTGCGCCTGGTCCCGCACGAGGGGATGCCCCCGGGGATCGCGATCGTCGATGCTCCCGACATCGATTCCCTGGTCGAGACCAATCGCGAACTCGCCATGCAGTTGCTGGCCGCCGCCGATCTATGGATCTTCGTCACCACCGCTGCCCGCTACGCCGATGCCGTGCCCTGGGAGATGCTGCGCCAGGCGGTCGAGCGCGGTGTCTCGGTGGCCGTCGTGCTCGACCGGGTCCCGCCCGAGGCCATGCAGGAGGTGCGCACCCACCTGGCGACGTTGCTGCGCGACCGCGGCCTGGCGACGTCCCCGGTGTTCACCATCCCGGAGACGGAGCGCTCGGCCGAGGGATTCCTGCCCAAGGAGAGCGTGCAGCCGCTGATCGCCTGGCTGACCCGCCTCTCCCGCGACGCGCGCAGCCGCGACGTGGTGATCCGGCGCACCCTGGTCGGGGCCCTGGACAGTCTGCGCGACCGGATCCCGCTGATCGCCACCTCGGCCGACGAGCAGGTCGGTGCGGACGAGGCCCTGCGCGACGATCTGGACGCGGTCTACACCGCGGCCTCCGATCAGCTCGAGGAACGCCTGTGCGACGGCACCATGATGCGCGGGGAGCTGCTGGCCCGCTGGCAGGAGTTCGTGGGCACCGGTGAGCTGTTCCGCAGCCTGGATGTCTCGGTGAGCACGGTGGGCGACCGGCTCGGCGGGGCGTTGCGTGGTCACCACGATCCCACCGAGCCGCTCGACGAGGCGGTGCGGACGGGGGTGCATGCCCTGGTCCGGGCGGCGGCGCAACGGGCCGCCGACGATTCCGTGCATCGCTGGAGGGCCCGGCCCGAGGGCAGCGCGCTGCTGGACGCCGCGGGCGGCGGTTCGATCGTCGAGCAGCGGGTGGCGCCCGACTTCGATGCCCGCCTGGCCAGGACCGTCCGCGACTGGCAGGCGGGCGTGCTGGACCTGGTCCGCGACGAGGGCGCCTCGCGCCGCGCCGGCGCCAAGGCGACCTCGCTGGGGGTGAACGCGACCGGGCTGATCCTGATGCTCACCGTGTTCACCCACGCCCCGGGGAGCACCGAGGCCGAGGACGGCGTCGCCGCCGGCACCGCGGCCGTCGCCCACCGGGTGCTGGAGGCTGTGTTCGGCGACCAGTCCGTGCGTGCGTTGACCACCAGGGCGCGGGCCGACCTGATCGCCCGCTCGCATGCCATCCTGGACGGCGAGCGGGCCCGGATCGAGGGTCTGCTGGACCGGGCCGAGGTGCGAGACGGTCGCGGAGAGATGTTGAGGGCTCTGGCCAATGCCGTCGAGGAGGCACGCTGAGGTGAGGCTCTCCGGACGCACCGCCGCCGGCAGTCCCGGCCCCGACCTGGCCACCCGCGCAGAGGGGCTCGAGCGCGCCCTCGCCGTGGGCGGCGACCGGCTCGACGCGAAGGCTGCCGCGTACGCCCGGGCCGTGATCGACCGCACCGGGGAGCGGCTGCGGCTGGGACCGCACTACACGATCGTCGCCCTGGTCGGCGCGACCGGCAGTGGCAAGTCGAGCCTGTTCAACGCTCTGGCCGGCATGGACCTGGCCGAGATCGGGGTGCGCCGCCCGACCACCGGCCGGGCGATGGCGTGCGTCTGGGGCGAGGACAGCGCCGACCTCCTGCTGGACTGGCTGGAGGTCCCGCGCCGGCACCGCACCCGCCGCGAGACCGTGCTCGATGCCGACCATGAGTCCGAGCTGCACGGCCTGGTGCTGCTGGACATGCCCGACCACGACTCCACCCAGGTGGCGCACCGGCTCGAGGTGGACCGCCTGGTCGAGCTGGTCGACCTGATGGTCTGGGTGGTGGACCCCCAGAAGTACGCCGACGAGGCCCTGCACCACGGCTACCTGAAGCGGCTGGCCAACCACGACGGCGTGATGGTCGTGGTGCTGAACCAGATCGACAAGCTCACCCCGGCCGAGGCCGAGACCTGCCGCACCGACCTGCGCCGGCTGCTGGACGCCGACGGCCTGGACTCGGTGCGACTGCTGGTCACGTCCGCGGTGACGGGCCGCGGGGTGGAGGATCTGCGCCGGCTGCTGGCCGAGGTGGTCGACGTCCAGGGCGCGGTCGCCGCCCGCTCGGCCGCCGACCTGGACCGGGCCGCCCGCCGCCTGCTGGACTCGGTCGCTGCGGGCGAGCCCGAGGCCAAGGATCTGCGCGGCGCCGACGACCTGGTCGGTGCCCTGGCCCAGGCCGCCGGTGTGCCCGTGGTGCTCGATGCGGTGACCACCGACTACCGCCGTCAGGCCGAGCAGGCGATGGGCTGGCCCTTCGCCCGCTGGTGGCGTCGGCTGCGGCCGGACCCGCTGAGCCGGCTGAGGTTGAGCACCGGGTCCGAGGGGGAGCTGCGCGAGCTCACCCGGGCCTCGCTGCCGGAGGTCAGCCCGTCGCAGAAGGCGAGGGTCGAGCTGTCGGTGCGCCAGGTGATCAGCGGGGTGACCGACATGCTGCCCCGTCCCTGGGCGGACAGCGTGCGGGCCGTGGCCACCCGCCCGGATGCGGACCTGTCCGATGCTCTGGACGAGGCGGTGAGCACCGTGGACCTGAGCCTGCGCCGCCCCGGGTGTTGGCAGGCGGTCATGGCGGGCCAGTTCCTGCTCGCGGTGGCAGCCGTGGCCGGGTTCGCCTGGCTGGCCGGGGTCGGAGTCCTGGCCTTCCTCCAGGTGCACGTCGACACCCCGTTCATCGGGTTCGCCCCGGTGCCCACGGTGCTGCTGGTCGGGGGCCTGCTCGGCGGGGGGTTGATCTCGTTGGTCGTCCGTCAGGCGGCGAAGTCGGGCGCCAAGCGGCGCCGGATGGCGGTGGCGGCGGCCATGCGCGAGTCGGTGCAGGACGTCGCCTGGTCGCACGTCGTGGCCCCGATCGCCGAGGTGCTCACCGAGCATCGCACGGTGCGGGAGTCCTTGAACCGCGCACTCTGAGGAACCGCGCACGCCTGTGGCCCGCGACGGCGGCGCTCGCCCTGGCCGGATGACTGCTCGCGACGACGACGTGGCTGCGTGCACAGCCGGCCTTGCCCTGCGCGTTGTCCACAGGTCGACGGCCGGCGGCTGCGCGAGGTGGCCGATCTGGCCAGGCTGGCCCTCGTCCCGGCACCGACCGGGGACGAGAGGAGAACTGATGAACGGCAACTGCGTGTCCCTGAGCGGCATCGTCGCGACCTCACCGGAGAGCCGACTGATCAACGGCGAGACCACGGTGACCGGGTTCCGGCTCGCCTCCACCCCGCGCCGCTACGACCCCCGCGCCCGCGACTGGGTGAACGGGCGCACCACGTGGGTCTCGGTCAACTGCTGGCGCAGCCTGGGCCGCAACGTCGCGGTCAGCCTGAAGGTGGGCCAGAAGATCATGGTGACCGGCAAGCTGGTCAGCCCCGAGTGGGTCAACGCCGACGGGCAGAAGCGGTCCCGGGTGGAGATCGAGGCCGAGTCGGTGGGCATCGACCTCACCTACGGCACCGTCGACTTCCACAAGGTGAACTGGTCCGAGCCGCGCCGGGCGCCCGGTCAGCGCGAGGTGGACGAGCTGGCCGAGTCGGTCGAACGGGCGGCGATGGACGTCGACCTGTCCGACCTGCTCGATCCGCCCGAGGACGACGAGGACCCCTACGGCGCGGACCTGGAGGAAGAGGTCGAGGACCTCGACCGCCAGGCGGTGGGCGCCGTCCGCTGAGGCCGGTGCAGGGCGGAGGGCGGCGGTGAGGCAGGATCTGACGAATGCAGCCCCTCGCCGCCGCCACCTCGGCCCGGGCCATCGGCCTCGGGCTGGGTGTGCTCGTCGACGCCGTCGTGGGTGATCCGCGGCGCGGGCACCCGGTGGCCGGGTTCGGGCTCGCGGCCTCGGCCCTGGAACGGCGTCTCTATGGCGACGATCGGGCACGAGGGGCGGTGTTCGCGGGAGTGTGCGTCGGTGGTGCCGTGGCCGTGGGCCTGGTCGGCGAGCGGGCCACCCGAGGTCATGCCGCTGCCCGCGCCCTGGTCACGGCGGCAGCCACCTGGGCCGTGCTCGGCGGTGCCAGCCTCGCTCGGGAGGGCCGGACGATGGCGCGCCTGCTCGAGGCGGACGACCTGAGCGGTGCCGGCGGTGCGCGGGACCGGCTGTCCCACCTGTGCGCACGTGACGCCGCGGGCATGGAGCCGCCGGACCTGGCCCGGGCCACGGTGGAGTCCCTCGCCGAGAACGTGTCGGACGCCGTCGTGGCACCCCTGCTCTGGGGTGCGGTGGCCGGCGTGCCCGGTCTGCTCGGCTATCGGGCGGTCAACACCCTCGATGCCATGGTCGGCTACCGCTCGCCGCGCTACCTGCGGTTCGGCTGGGCCTCGGCCCGGATGGACGACGCGGCGAACCTCGTCCCGGCGCGGGTCAGCGC